>CAZJDM010000144.1:0-10783 GCA_964544765.1 uncultured bacterium | reverse complement strand
AAATATAGGAGTTTAAATATAGTATGAATGAAGATTTTGACATCAAACAATCTCAAATTTTAATTATTGATGATGATCGAGAGATATTAAAATTTTTAAAGATCCATTTTAATAGATTTTTTTCTAATATAAGCATTTCTTCTGATTCTAGAGAGGCTCTTAAACTAATTAAATCTAAACCATTTGATCTGGTAATTTCTGATATTGTTATGCCTAACTTAAATGGTCTTAAACTTTTAAAAGAAATTAGAATAACCAAAAAAGAAATGCCGGTTATTTTAATGTCGGGATATGCCAACGAAAGTAATAGAAGAAATGCCAGAAAATTGGATATAGATGAAATTTTTGAAAAGCCGCTGGATTTAAAGAAGTTATTTATAGCAATTAGAACTGAATTGGAACATTCCAAACTGGCGGATGTGGCAGAATCATTGCTGAAGGGCGAAGAACCGAGGGTTGAATAATAGGGGATAACTACTTGGATATAACTATTAAAAACCAATATTTATGTCTTAAGAAGTTATGCCAAATCTCAAGTAAATTCTTAGAAAATCTTGCTAATTGTGAGTTCAAAGAAATACAACTTTTCGAAGAGAAAAGATCGTATTTATTTCAAGTTTTCCAAAAATATGATCGGCAAATTGCAAACAATAATAATCTTTCGAGTGTAGAAAAAGATGAGCATAATAAATCCTGTCAAAACTTGTTCCAACGCTTAAATCAAATAGATAACATTATTCTGATTAAATTAACTGTTCAAACCAAGGAATTAAAACAGCAATTAATTGAGACTAGTCAGAACTGCAAGACGGTGAAAAAATATCGTCTTTACGGTAAAAAAACAGAAAATTTTGTTAGTCAAAGCATATAGGAGCTTATAATGAACAAGCCATCTATAGCCATAGTAACTAATACATTTAAAAGTTCTTTGTTATTAGAGTCTTTTAAATTATTAAAAAATTATTATTCTATTTTTGTTTTTACATCACGAGAAAATGCTGATTTTCCATCTTTTTCGACTATTAATCTTAAGACGATAGATAGTGATTTGGATTTTATGCATGATTTAGAAAATCGATTGGAAGGTTTTGATTTAATAATATGTGATGGGAACACTAAAACATATGCCTATCAATGTGTTAAAGCTAAAAAGAAGTATAAAAATAAATTGCTGTTTTATTCCAATGCTCCTATATCTAACTATCCTTTAGCTTCAAAAAAAGATAGATCTATTAGCTATGAAGCAGGGGAACATACCGATCATTATTTAACTCATTCTACTTTGACTCTTAAAAATCTTCTCCAGATGGGTGTAGGTAAAAATAAAATTACCAAATTAGGAAACTATTGTGATCTTAAGGTTTTTCATCCTTCCAAAGGGATAAAGAGTAAAGAGCAACTACGTAATAAATTAAATTTAAGTGAAAATAAAATAATTGCAGTCTGCATGACTCCTATTGAGAAAGGTTATGGTTGCTTTACTTTAGTTAATGCCGTTAAATCTTTAGAAAAAAGATCTCCTTCAGTTTTGAGAAATTTTCAATTGATATTTTATAGTTCGGGTTCTCTTGGTACGGTTTTAAGACAGTATGTTGATGAAATGAATTTAAATAAACACATTTCTTTTATGCCAAAAGAATCAAGAGATTCCAAAGGATCGAAAGAATTAAAAGAATCAGAAGTATCAAAAAAATCGGAGATACTATCATCGATAGATATTTATATCGATCCTAATCCAGGTGTATCTGAAAATTTTGATGATACTGCTATGTCTACCTATAATTTTGGCCAGGCGTTAGCTTCAGGTCTTCCGGTGTTAGCTGTAAAAAACTATTTTAATGAAAATTTCATTTTAGGACATGGTTTTTCTTTTCTTAGTGGTCAATATATTAAATTAGCTTCATATTTGACTAAACTTCTAGAAAGTAAATCATTAAGAAATAAAATGTCTTTGGCAAGCCGCAACTATGCGGAAAAACATATGAGACCCCAGGTGGTCGTTGATGTCTTGAACAGTGTTATTTCTAATCTATTTAAGAAACAAACTATAAAAGAATCAAATCAATTAGATCTGATTATAAGAGACATTGAAAGAAAGATTAAAACTAAAAACTATGTTGATGCAATCGATTTATTGGAAAATTGTCTAAAAATTAAGCAAATATCATTAAATCAGCAATCTAAGCTATATAGAAATCTAGGGGATTGTTTTACCAAATTGGGTGATTATCAGAATGGAGAACATAGTTATCAGCAGGGAGTCAAATTAAATTCAAATAATCACAAGGCTTGGATTGGATTGGGAACCATCAAATTACAAATGAAACTACCTGAGGAAGCTATACCTCTTTTTCAAAAGGCGATTGTCAATTCCCCAGATGATCCTATGGCTTCGTTAGGGTTGAGTTTGGCTTTACAACGTATTGGCCAATATGAAGAAGCTTTATCATGGTGTGTAAAATCTTTAGATTATGAAATAGACAATACTGCGTCTATCTATACCTTAACTCAATTAGCTTACCAAACCACCAAATTTGGGGTTGCCGAAAAATACTTAACCAAGTTTGTGGATGAACACCCCAATGATACTGATATTATCTATTCTTTAGCTGGGGTAAAACATAAATTAGGAAAAGATATCGAAGTAAAAGAGTTATTGCATGATATCTTAACCATTAATCCCAATGACCAGAGAGCTATTGAATTTTTAGATATTATTAAAGCTAAATCAGTAACTGGCACTTATTGACAAGTTACCTCGATTGCTGTTAAACCCTTAAGAATGAAAGATAATAAAGATAATATACAAAATAATAATAATATACCTAATAAAGGTAATAAAGATAGGCAAGAAAATATTGAGATTGTCGTAACTGCCAAATCTATCTCAACTTTTTTGTCTGATCGGATTGATGTCTATTTAGCCAGATCATTACCGAAATTATCACGTAAGAAAGTAAAACAAGCTATTGATCAAGGAAATGTCTATTTAAATCAAAAAAGAGTGTTATTAGCCAAAACTATAGTAAAACCCACTGATAAAGTTAATATTATTACTTCAACTAAGTCGCCTGAAGTTTGGCGGATTTCCCATCAAGATATTCTGTTTAATGATGCTTATTTGTTCATTGTTAATAAACCTCCTAAGATTGCTGTTATTGGCAGGTATAAAAAAGAATCTAAAAAATCCGTAGAACCTATAGATTCTAGAGTAAAAACAAAGGTAAAACGGGATACGGACTTTTTATCTTTATTAAAACGATATTGTAAGTCGGAAGGTATGCTGAATTCTGATGGATATTTGGAGTTATTACATAGATTAGATAAGGATACATCTGGTGTATTGGTATTGGTCAAAGATAAAAGTATTATGGGGAATTTACAGCAACAGTTAAAAAAACAATTAATAAAAAAGACTTATATTGCTGTTGTTAAAGGAGATCTATCACGTGATTCTTTTCAATTAGAAACCAATATCAGAAAAATTAAAGGTTCTTCTCCTTCTAAATATGAATGTAGTCAATCTGGTGGGCAAAAAAGTTGTACCGTATTTAAAGTCATAAAAAGAAGAAAGGGTGGTATAATTTGCCTACAAGTTAAGCCGGTTACCGGTAGAACTCACCAAATCAGGGTGCACTTATCTAGTTTAAACTGCCCTATTATTGGGGATAAATTATATGGTGAGAATAAACTTAATAATATTAACCAACAAACCGACCGGCACCTGCTACATGCTTATTCCGTTCAATTTAAACATCCCATTTCTGGCAAAACAATTGAAATAATTGCACCCATTCCTCAAGACATACAGAAGTATCGTCCTTTTGATAAAAAATGAGTTTTTTGATTATTGGTCGTATCCCCCTTTATACAGTAATTTGACCTGTGTCACTAAAGTTGCCCCATTTCTTTCCGAACTTAAAATTATGGGTAGTATTATAGAAAAATTGAAAATTTGTTGTGAAAGTAATAAGATTAATTATGTGGATAAAAAGGGAGAGACCATATTAATTAGATTACCTGATATGGTCGGTCCATGGGTAGCTCCCAAAATAATGGCTGAGATTGAATATTTTCATATTAATGAATCCCTTAGAATTACTTGTTCTTTAGGAAAAGCTTATGGTTCAAAGCTAAATCAAGCTCTGCGTTTAAATAATATTCTTGATCAAAGTCGACTAAGTGTAGTGCGTAAGAATGGTGAAGATCATTTTAACCTGATTTTTTGGAACAAAGTATCCTCTGAATTTGAGGAAGATTATGATTTAAGTAACATATTAGATATGATTGCTCTTGAAATAGATAAGATCAAACCTCTTTTACTTACCAATTATTCTTAATTTTCGTAAGTTATCTATGAGTGGCGGTAATCCTGATTAAGTTAGGCAAAATTTATCTACCTATTTGAAATAAGAGGAATTTTTTGCTTATAGACTAATTTTTTCCTATTTAGGCTAAAGATTTTTCCTATTTGCCGATAGGAATGATGTAATTTATGTTTATTTATTTGAATGGAAGGAAATTATTGCCTAATTAACTCATCTAAATAGGTTATAGGTTCAATCCTAGCATCAAGGATGATGATTTTAATCGTTCAAGGAGGAATGACATGGGATTAAGAATTCGTACAAATGTTTCTTCATTAATTGCTCAACGGGCTCTAAGAAAATCAAAAATAGAGTTAGATGGTTCCTTAAACCGTTTAAGTACGGGGCATAGGATAAATAGGTCTGCGGATGATGTGGCTGGGTTGGCTATATCGGAAAATTTAAGAGCCGATATACGCTCTATTAACCAGGCTAAGCGTAATACTAATGATGGAATATCACTTATTCAGACTGCTGAAGGTGGTTTGAATGAAATAGCTAGTATTTTAGTTAGATTGAAGGAGCTTACTATTCAAGGATCTTCTGATACTATTGGTTCGACGGAAAGAGAATTTATAGATAAGGAATTTCAGGCGTTGAAAGATGAAATTGATCGGATAACTCACATTACGTCTTTTAATGGTACCCAGCTATTGGTTGGGGACCAAGAATCGGTACCTGAGTCCGTTGGGGAGCAAAATGAGTTTCCTATCGAGGTGCAAGTTGGAATTGGTTATATTAAAGAGTTGGATAGTTTTGAAGTAGCTAATCCAGCTAATATCATAAGGATTAATTTCGAGAGAATAAATGCTCAATCTAATCATTCCGATGGCCTAGATCTGGGTGCGGGTAATTCTGAAGATGGGTCCAAAGTAACTTCGCGGGAAGATTGCTTAGATGCAACAGTTAAAATAGAGAAGGCTATTAATAAGGTATCAAACTATCGAGCTGAATTAGGAGCTGTCCAAAATAGGTTAAGTAAAACTATAAATAATTTGGATGTTCAGGGGGAGAGCTTGAGTATGACAAATTCACGTATTAGAGACGTTGATTTTGCTGAAGAGACTGCCCAATTAACTCAAACTATGATTCTTCAAAGGGCGGGTATTTCGGTGCTGGTTCAGGCCAATGCCGCTCCAGAAATGGCCCTATCTCTTCTTCAGTAAAAACTAGTCCATAATGGCGGCGTAGAGCCGCTTTAAATAAGGAGGGTTCCTGTTGCCAGTATTTATAGAAGGTTTATGACGCTTTTTTTAATTTTGATGGAGTCTTCTTTTTTGATTTTTTCTTTTTGATTTTTTCTAGAATTTTGTTGTAACTTTTCTTAAGTTCTAAATCGTCAGGAATTATTTCTATCGATTGAGCGAGTATATTTTTGGCTTTGTTTAGGTGATTGGTTTTAACATACAATTTTGACATTTGCATATATATGTCCGGATCGTTATCATACAGAGCTAAACTTTTTTTGTACATTTTTATTGCTTTTTGTGGGTCATTTATTTTGGTATAAACCAACGCTAATCGTTTAAATACCACAGGATCATCGGGGTCCATTTTGATGAGTTTATTATAATACGATATTGTTTCCCAATATCTTCTTCTTTTCATTAGCACATTAATCAATTTATAAATAATTTGTTTGTTATTTTTGGCTTTTATTAGGGCTTGCTCTAGTTCATTTTGAGCTTTTTCAAATTTTCCAATAGTAAAATAGATATGTGATCGAATTAAAAACATATCCACCACTTTGATTTTGTCTATTGGGATAGATTTTAAAAACAAAAAAGCTCTATCAGGATCGTTTTTTTGTAGATGATTATGTACTATGCCCTTTATTGGTGCAAAAGCATTGGGATTAATTCTCATGGCTCTTCGATAGTATTGGTCAGCTTTATTAAGGTCGTTTAGACAGGTGAAGTTTTTGGCAATTTCCATAACAATTTCATAATCTCGAGGATTTATTACCAAAGCCTGTTTAAAGTATTTTAATGCTATCATATGTTTATCGTTTTTTACCAATAGTTTAGCGGCGAATTTCAAACGATCAAATTGTTTGGGATTTATTTGCAGTTCCTTTTCAATAAATTCGAGGGCCATATCTTCGTTATGTTGGCTCAGATAAATGTCACCTAAGCGAGCGTAGCTTCTAAAATACTCTCTATTATTTTCAATTGATTTGGTAAAGGCCGCGATTGCTTCGTTGATCAAACCTAAATGGCGATTTGCTTCACCTAAACCGTGAAATATTCGGGATGTTTTATGACCTTGGGTAATTAGTTTCTCGAAACATGATTTAGCTTTTTCATTATTCATAATTATTAGGTGTTGTTCTGCTTCTCTGATTTGCTTTAGAAGCGGGCTGGGATTAAAATACTTTTTTAAAGCACTGTTAACCTTGCTGAAAAGATCCTCTGGTTGAACAGGCTTAATTAAGTAGTCGTCTATTCCTAAGCTGACAGCTTTTACTATATCATCTTTATTGGTTTCTCCTGTTAGTACTAGAAAGGGGATATCAGATCGGTGACTAGACCTGATTTCTCTTAATAAATCCAGGCCATCCATCCCAGATAAATAAATATCAGCTATTATAAGATCAACAGCATTGTTATTAAAATACTTAATGGCAGCTGGGACATTGGAAGCCTCAAAAAAGTTGGTGTGTTCTTTTGCCAGAATCCTACGAATTCCCTTGCGGATATTCTCATGTTCATCAACTAATAAAATGTTTAATTTCTTTCCCGGAATACTGAATAATTCCAATTAGAGACTCCTTTTTGATATATTTTGGCTCCTTTGAAAGTATCGGAAATAAAAAGATAATATTTAGGAAAAAGCATCCTTTTTAGTAAATAAATTAGATAAATAATTACAATTTAAAGGATAAATATATCCTGTAAGGTAAAGTTATAATTCGTTGAATAATATCTAGTCATGGCATATAATCTATATCAAATGATATAAATGGTTTTTATGTAAGTTCCAAAATCTATAATATATTAATAAAATAAGGGTCAAAATCCATGGTAAATAAGTCCATAACTAAGCAGATAGAGTCAATCAAACGCAGTAAACTTTGCTCTAAAAAGATTGTTTCATTGGAGGAATTTAGGGAACTAAAGAAATCTGTTAACGCTAAGGCTATATTAGTGGTCGATGATGATGAAATGATGAGAAATGCTTTAATTAGGATTTTTGAAAATGAGAATTACAAAGTACTAACTGCTTGTGATGGTCTAGAACTTTCCAAGATATTGGAGAATACAAGGTTGGATCTGATAATTCTGGATATTAACCTACCTTGGGTCGATGGTTTTGAAGTTTGCAGGATTTTAAAGGCTCATCCTATAATGAAACATATCCCTTTAATCTTTCTTTCTGGTCGTAAACAGGATGAAGATGTTCAAAGAGGGTTTGAGTATGGCTGTGATGACTATATTACCAAACCTTTTGATATTCAGGAAATTACTGAAGCGGTAAGTAAGCTCTTGATTTGATTTATCTGTAAAAAACAGTGGGTGTACCTGAAAAAAGTTGGTTTTTCAAGGTGGAGTAGATTCCAACTTTTTTCAGGCACACCCTTACTCCGGATTCTGTAGCATTAATTTGATGCACAAACCGTACGGCTTTGATTGCTGTATGATTTTTTCTTATAAGAATATTTCCGTTTTTTCTCTTTACCAAAAGTATCTGGTTCAGAACACACCCCACTTAAACATTGTCTGTTTTCACTACATGCCAAACCATCCGCTATTTTACATCTAGCATACTTACACTTGCGGAAAGAAGCAGCATCATAATAATAGGCTCCCTTCTGAGCACATTTTTTAGGCTTGGGCCAACAAATTTCTATTTCATCTTCATCTTTGGCATCATCATCTGTAGATGAGTCTTTCTTATCTGTATCATCATCGTCATCTTCTTTTTTACCATCATCATCGTCATCTTCTTTTTTACCATCATCGTCATCTTCTTTTTTACCATTATCATCGTCATCTTCGTCTTCTTTTTTACCATCATCATCATCGTCCGTAATTGGATCAATGATTTCCTCAATAATTTCTTCTTCTATTTCAGGTGAAATTTCCACAATTCTTTTAAAGCAAATTGGATATAAGCAATTGTCTTTTTCATTTAACTCCAAGCCTTCAAAAATAAAATCTAATGGGCAAGGAGTAGTGCCTATAATTGGACATGATGTGTTAATAGGTGGAGGGTTACAAAAGATTTCGGCGCAACCCGCAACTTCATCTTCTTTGTAGCCATGCTCACAAGTATCAGGGTCAGTGGTGGCAGGACAGACTATTTCTTCTTTTTCTTTGCATGTCTGAATTAAGCATCCGTGGTCATCTTCACCAAAATTAACACCGTATGGACAATCTAGGTCCTCATCGGTGGAAGGACACTTTTTCTTTTCCTTGGTAATTATTGAAACATGATTGGTAATCTCTTCTAAGGTATTATTAGCTGTTTCTTCAAGTAATTCCTTTACATCTTTTTTCTTTGTATTTTTCTTAACTTTATCATTCATCTTAAATAAATTGGACAGCAATCCTTCTACAATTGAGGTTTTCTTTTCTTCTTTTTCATCGTCTTTATCTTCATCATCATCTTCTTCTTCTTCTTCTTTCTTTTTTCTTGATGATGTATATCTAGCTGTTACCTTTTCTCTTTCTAAAGATTTTCTTTTATTCCTATCCTCGTCATCATCTCCATCATCATCTCCATCATCATCTCCATCATCAACTCCATCATCAACTCCATCATCAACTCCATCATCATCATCTCCATCATCATCCTTTTCTTCTTTCTTTGTTGCCTTAGTATATGACTCGACTGCGTCTTTAATATTTAATCCCCTAATAAAGTGATTGATTATTTCATTGCTGGTTTTAATCACAACTTTATCAACAACTTGTTGTTCTCGTATTTTTTTCAGAGACTTGTTATTTCTTATATTTAAAATTTGTGATTTAGCGTCTTCAATAGATTTTAATGCTTTTTCAAGTACTTTATTGTCTTCATCGTCTTCATCATCATCTCCATCATCGTCATCACCGTCATCTCCATTCTTTTTTAATTTTTTTATCTGCTTCTTAGTTTTTGATAGTTTCTGGAGTTCAGAATATACCTGTTGTGATGTATTATTGAATACTTTGTTAAACTTCTCATCTTGATTATCTAAGTCTTCTAAGTCTTCTAAAATTTCATCCTTTTTCTTTTTGGTATCGTATGTTTGTACAAAGGCAACTTGTTTGGTATTTTCGATACTGTCAAAAAAGTAATCTATTTCTTTTTCACTTACCAAGTTCATTTCTGTTAATCTATTTTCTTTGGTTTCAAAAATGCTGGTTCTTAGATCAGCTACTAGACAGATTTCTTCCATTTTTTCTGCTTCTTCTAACTCTTCCTCGGTAGCATCACTATCTTCGTCTTGTTTGTCTTTTTTAGCTTTTTTGTCTTCTTTTATTTTTTTCATACCTTCGTACAATTGTTTAGAATTTTCCCTATTAATGGCAGATAGCAGCTTTAAGGTATCTAAACTGGAACTCATAGAGGTTACTTGATGGATTTCTTCTTTCTTGGCTTCTACAAAGGCGTTAATTAATGCATCCTTTTGTAGAGCTAATACTTCCTCGGCATCTTCTTCTTCAACTGCCAATAATTCTTCATCGTTGAGTTCTAAAATTATGGGTATTGCGTCTTTTAATACCCAAGTGGGGATTTCTTCTTGGCTTTCTTTAAATTCTTTGATTAATTTTTTAGTGGTTTCAACAAAAATTTCTGCTTGGAACTGTTTTAACTCATCGGGCGGATCGGCTTCGACTTTTACCCCATCCTCAAGATAGGGAACGATTACATCTCTACGTTTATTCACTGAATTTCCAAAATAACGAAGTATCAATGAGGTTGTTGGAGGTAGTTTGTCAAAATTACATATATCCTCGTCAGCAAAAGCCTTTTTGACGACCACTTCTTCGCCAGTTTTTTTATCAATGGTTATAACCCAACATTGAGGGGAAAATTTGGCGCCTGTATCATCTTCACCGCTAATTAATTGAAATTGCATATTATTCAATTCAAAGGAGAAGTCTAGTGCCCCCGTTAAATTTAATGTCCCTTCCAATTCACTGGCACCGAGATCATCAGTGAAATAATGATAATCTTCTGGGGCAACTTCATCTTCATGGCCCTGAATTTCAAGAGGAATATCGCCAGACAGACCATCTAGTGAAGTATCAGTACTAGATGGCGTTAAATTGCTGGATTCTCTTTGTGATTCAAGCTGGTCGATACATGAAATTGAACCAGCTAAAACTATAAGGATCAAAATCCTTACAAAGGTCTTAATTTTTGAATAAATATGAGACTGTCCCACCTTTTGCATAGAAAGTTACTCTCTGCTAATCGTTTGTAGA
>CAZJDM010000143.1:0-10802 GCA_964544765.1 uncultured bacterium | reverse complement strand
TTTATTAAAAAAACCTAGAATTTCAAATGGCTATCATTTTGTAGGGACTATCCATAATTTGGAGTAGTTATGTTTGATCGTTACTTAGCAATTAAAGACATTTTACGTAAAAGTATATTTCTACTGGGACCTCGCCAAACAGGTAAATCAACCCTATTGCAGATGACCTTTAAAAAAGCTTATTGGGTAGACTTACTTAAAGCAAGAACATTTCGGGAGTTAGCGGCAAATCCAGAATTATTAGGACAAAGAATTGAAAACAATATAGATGAAATTGAAATAGTGATTATTGATGAAATTCAAAAACTACCATTATTATTAGATGAAGTGCACAGTATTATAGAAAAATATAAATCCATACGTTTTATTCTCACTGGTAGCAGTGCTCGTAAATTAAGAAAGGTTGGTGTAAATTTACTAGGAGGTAGAGCCAATAGACATTTTTTAAATCCCATCTGCTACAAAGAATTGATGTTATCACCCTCATTAAACAAAACTTGGGAAGATAAATTACAGTGGGGAGGATTACCATCCATACTACTTTCAACCGACAAAAAAGAAGATTTAATAAATTATGTTGATTTATATCTAAAAGAAGAAATTCAAGCTGAAGCCATAAGTCGTTCTATTGGCAATTTTAGTAGATTTCTAGATGCAGCAACACTATGTAATGCAGAACAACTCAATTACACTAAGGTTGGCAATGATTCTGGTGTTGCTCCTAGAACTGTAAAGGATTATTTTCAAGTGTTAGAAGACACCCTATTTGCACATACTTTACCTGTTTATAACAAAACAAAGAAAAGAAAATCCACCTCAATTGCCAAATTCTATTTTTTCGATACAGGAGTAGCAAATGCATTAGCCTCACGTTGGCAACTTAAGCAAGGAACAACCGAGTACGGTAAAGCTCTCGAACATCTTATATTTACTGAAATTAAAGCTGCTATTGATTATTTAAAAACTGATACCAAAATGTTTTACTGGAGATCCCTTTCAAAATTTGAAGTTGATTTTGTTCTAAAAACCGGTATTTCAACATTTGGTATAGAAGTAAAAGGTTCCAGGCATGTAGCTTCCACAGATGAAAAAGGATTATTAGCTTTGAATGAAGATGTAAGCAAATTAATAAAAATAATTATTTCTCTGGAAGATGAACCGCGATTAACAAAGAATGGAACCAAAATTTTCCCAGTTGAAATCTTCCTAGATAAACTGTGGAAGGGAGATTTTTTCCAATAAATAATAATGTGGATATTGAGTTGAGACTGATTTATTTTATACCTAGTTTCTCTCTAGCTAGCTCATGGTTCCATTTAGCTAGGAATATATGAGCTGATTTATCTTGGGTACGTTTTGAAACCCATGCAAGGTTTTGACCATTAGGAGTAAATACAGGTAATACATCGGCCGAACCAAAAAAAGTCACTCTAACCGGGTCAGATTTGCCTTCACTATCGACCATATATAATTCAAAATTTCTGAACCCTTGAACAGCGGTGGCAAAGATAATGTATTCACCAGAAGGATGGAAAAACGGGGCCCATGAAAGAGAGTTTAATCTAGTTATAGGTTTTTGATCGGTTCCATCAGCATTCATAACAAAAATTTCTGCTATTCTGCCCTGTAGTTGAAAACGGCGCCAGGTGATTTTTTGTCCATCAGCGCTATAAAATGGTCCACCATCATAACCGGGTGTATTGGTCAATCTTTTAACATTTTGACCATTAGCATCCATGGTATATATCTCCATAAAATATTCCGGTTTTTCATTTCTTATCTCTTGTAATACTGGGCTTAATTCTTTTTCATATTCATAAGCAGTTCTATTTGATCCAAAAACAATCGTAGATCCATCAGGTGACCAAGAAGCTTCAGCGTCATATCCTTTGGTGGTGGTCAACCGCTTTAATTCATTTCCATTTGTATCATATTCAAAGATATCATAATGTTCATCATAAACCCAAGGACGACGAGTACCAGGAGAAAGAAGCTTTATAACCTCAATCTCAGCTGCTTGCTTTTTCAGAGTATCAGGATCTAAATGAGTAGAAGAAAACAATACTTTGTCTTGATTGGGATGAATCCAAGCACAAGTAGTTCTACCAGTACCACCTGAAATCTTGGTTGATTGTTTTGTCTCCAAATCCATTAGAAAAATTTGATAGAAAGGATTATCACCTTCAAGTTCAGCTTGAAAAACCATTTTCTTACCATCAGAACTGAAATATCCCTCACCAGATTTCTTCCCTAGAGAAACAAGTTGTCTAACATCAGAAAGCAAAACTTCCTTTGCTTGATAGTTATCATCACCTCTTTGAGTATTTTGCTCAGAATGTCCATTATGACTACCGGCTACTATAAAATCAGTTGACAAAAATAATGTAACTAAAAAGGTAAGCTGGCAAATGGTACGTAATTGTTTCATTTTATTCTCCTAAAATATATTATATTCCCAGAAATTATCTTAATTTATTTTTTAAATAAATTTTAAAAATATTTCATGACTTATTAGTATTTACCATTAAGTCTATTCAAAAAATCAACACATATATTTGTAAATTTCATTCAATAATGTTTGCATAAGTAAACATTATTTCCTTTAATATCAATACAAATATTTTAAATTTTTTTTCTACTTCTTAAGCAGACAATTTGCCACGAAATGAAGCTCACTAATACATAAATTTTATGAAAGGAAAAATAATAATATGAAACATCCACATATTCCATCTAGAATAAATACTCAAACGGCTAGAACGCGAATTCTAATTAGCTATCTGTTATTAACCTTAATCTATTTTCACCTCCAAACAGTTTTAATTTCAGCAAATAATTTTAATGGTTATAACGATTATATTCATCATCAACTTGAAATTAAAATAGTTCCTCAAAACTATTACTTGGAAGCCACAGACACTATCACCTTTCCTAATCAAGGTAACACCCAGATTACTTTCGCTCTAAATAAAGCTTTAACCCTAGAACTACTAAACCCAGAAGTTAAAATTATTGCTTCTCAAGATGAGTATGGTACTTCCAGTGATACAAACGGACAAAATGAAATAAGCACTACACGGTATACCGTTTCAATACCTACCAACATACATCAGTTTAGTATCAGATATTCCGGAGTGATAAACCACCCTTTTGAAGAAATGGAAGATGGAGCCAAAAGCTTTAAAACTACAGCAGGTATAATTACCGAAGAGGGTGTTTTTTTAGCAGCAGCTTCTTTTTGGTATCCTATTTTTGATGCTCCTAATATGGACCTGGTAACATCAAATATTGACCTAATAACTTACAGCTTGGATGTACGATTACCAGAAACATGGAAATCTTTTAGTCAAGGCCAAAGAGAAATCCTCAAAATCAATCCTACTGACTCTACTGACTCTACTAATTATACTAATTCAACCAAATGGGATTCCACGACAATACCTCAAGATCAAATATATTTAATTGCCGGTCCATGGACAGAATACAACCCACCAGCGGAAGAAAATAACAAAATGATGGTATTCCTCAGAAATCCCAATGATGGTTTAGCTGACAAGTTCCTTGGAATCGGTGCGCAATATCTAGATCTATATGAAAATTTGATCGGTCCTTATCCTTATTATCAATTTGCCGTAGTAGAAAATTTTTGGGAAACCGGATGGGGTATGCCTTCCTTCACTCTCTTAGGACCTCAAATTCTTCGTCTACCTTTTATTTTACACTCATCATTCCCTCACGAAATACTACACAATTGGTGGGGAAATGGAGCTTTTGTTGATTATGATACTGGCAACTGGTGCGAAGGGCTTACAGCTTATATGGCTGATCACCTAACTAAAGAACAAAGAGGCGTGGCTCAAGAATATCGTTTAACCAAATTACAAGACTACAAAGATTACGTCACTAAAGACAAAGATTTCCCCTTAAAGGATTTCAAATCCAGGCATAGTAATGCAACGCAAGCGGTTGGTTATGGTAAGTCTTTGATGTTTTTTCACATGCTTCGCCTACAATTGGGTGACCAAAAATTTATTAAAGGACTTCAAATCTTCTACCAACAAAACAAATTCAAAAAAGCATCATTTACTTCTCTTAGAGAGGCTTTCCAATTAGCTCTTAATGATAGTACAGACGATGGTACAAACGATGGTCCAGGCAATGGTTCAGACAATGATTCAAACAATGATCCAGATAACGATCCTAGCTCAAATATTATACATGTTCCTAATCTAGAAATGGAATTTGACCAATGGGTAAATAGAACAGGTGCCCCAGCATTGAAAGTAATAGATAGCCAAACTCACCCTATAACCGCCAATGGATCATTTCAGTTGACCGCTACTATCCAACAAATACAATCCGGACCAGTTTATACCTTACAAATTCCCATTGCTGTCCATCTTCAAGGCCAGTCAAAAGCTTGGCAAACCACTGTATCAATGTCTAGCAGAGATTTAAACCTAACACTGGATCTCCCGGCCAGACCAACCTTACTGGAAATCGATCCCGAGTTTGATGTATTTCGCCTACTTGACCGACAGGAAATTCCACCCACTCTTTCCCTTGCCTTCGGTCATAAAAAGATTTTAATGATTCTGCCCTCCACAACAGATGATAGCGAAATATACCAACCATGGATTACCGCTTTACAAAAAGACCCTTCTACCACAATTGTTGTTAAAAGAGAGGATCAGATAACCGAACTTCCTTCCGGCCATACCGTTCCTGCAGACTATACCGTCTGGATCCTAGGGAAAAATAACCGTTTTAAACCATCTGTTCTCTCGTCATTAAGTAATAATTATTCCGTTTACAGTGACCAACAAAAAATTAAAATCGCCCAAGAAGAAGTTAATCAAAAAAATCATACCTTTGTATTGACCAATACTCACCCAAATAATCCTGAACTAGCAGTCGTTCTATTTTGGACCGACAATCCAAAAGCAATAATTGGCCTATCACGAAAATTACATTACTATGGTAAATACAGTTTCTTAGCCTTTATGGGAGATGAACCCTCCAATGTCCTCAAAGGAAGATGGCCAACCACCAATTCTCCGATGTCCAGCTGGGTTAAACAAGAAGATGATACCTATCTAAAAGAAAATCCCAAGGGCCAACTTAAAAAAAGAAAAGCCTTGGCCGATCTACCACCACCATTCTCCTCTCATCATATGATGAAGACAATAAATTATCTGGCTGATCCAATCTTGAAAGGACGTGGATTAGGAACCCCAGAATTGAACCAAGCAGCAGATTATATAGCCACTGAATTTAAAAAGATCGGATTAGAACCAGGAGGTAGTAATAATGATTATCTACAAACCTGGGAGTCCAATGTTGAAGGTTTTAACCAAAAAATCACCCTTAAAAATGTAATAGGAATTCTTCCTGGAAAAAATAAAAAATTCGAAGGTCAAAGTATTATTGTTAGCGCTCACTACGATCATCTTGGTCTTGGTGAGCCCAATTCCAACCCAGCAAATCCAGATAACAACCCAACAAATCCAGGTACCAATGTAATAAACCAAGGTACCAACGCGACAAATCAAGGTAAAATATATCATGGAGCTGATGATAACGCCAGCGGTGTTGCCGTTATGTTAGAAGTAATAAGAGTAATGATTAAAAATTGGCAACCTGATAGAACCATTATATTTGTAGCATTCACCGGTGAAGAATCCAATTTCTTAGGATCACGATACTATGTCCAACATACTTCCCTATATCCCACTAATAAAATATTCGCTGTAATCAATCTCGACACAGTGGGCAGATTAGGAGATAAAGATCTTTTATTTTTAGGAGCGGGATCCGCTCGTGAATGGCCCTTTATAGCAATATTCACCGGATATACGACCGGCGTAAAAATTAAGGCTATTGCTAACAACATTGGTTCCAGCGATCACAAAACATTTATAGATAAAGGTATACCAGCTATCCAAATATTCAGCGGAGTTCATCTTGATTACCATAAACCAACAGACACACCTGAAAAGATTGATAGAAAAGGCTTAATAAAAGTCGCGTCTGTTGTTAAAGAAGTTATCGAATATCTAGGCTCAAGAGAAAAAGCTCTCACCCATCTCAATAATCAACCATCAAATCCAAACCAAGAAACACCACCTCCATCTAACAATCCTGAAGACAAAGTCAGCTTAGGTACTATCCCCGATTTTAAATACACCGGACAAGGTGTCAAAATCAGCGGTACGGTCCCCAACTCTCCCGCTGCCAAAGCAGGACTGTTAAGTCAGGATATATTAACCGCTATCAATGAAATCAAACTAAATAACGGATTAAAATCACTATCACTGGCCTTGAAAACTTTTAAACCTGGAGATGAAGTTACGGTTTATTACACGAGAGAAGGACAAAAACACTCTGTAAAGGTAGTTTTAGCTGGTCGATAAGACCGATAAAAATCACATTAACTCACGCTTCAGATCAACAAATCACTTCAAATGTAAATTCCTTAAATATTGTGATAAAATAATACTGTACTCACAGTTCATAAAATATTCCAATAATAAAGGTTCCACCCCCAATTTTGGAGATAATATGAAACATAAAAAACCAACCAGATTTATTTTCAGTTATTACTGGTTAATGTTGGTTCTTATTATCCTAACCGCCTGTATTAAGAACCAGTCTTCTCCAGAACAACAACAACCAAAAGAAGAAACGTCCAATCCTCCCAACAATAAACCTGCCCCTCTTCCTTCTCCTCATCTTGTTGAAGATACACAATTATTCATTTCCGGTAGAGCTTACACCCAAATTCAAATTCCCGAGACCAATGAAACATTAGAGACTTTCTTCTCTAATGACATAAATAATTTAAGTGAAGAAGAACAATCAGCTTACTTATGCACTTACTCTCCTTACAAGGTTTATCAAGTAGGATCAGGTTCTACCATAGTATCTAGCGGATCTACCGATGTAACTGGATCTTTTTCCAGCTGGATATCAGACTCGAAAGAAGTCTTGATTGAATTCGAAGAATGTAGTCTACGATGTTTGGCCAAACCTGGTGATTCTGACATCAAATGTGATCCAATCGCTGATGCTGTTTTAAATTATATTGAACACCAAAACGATCTTTCTCTACTGGATACATCTCTTGCCAATATCCAGTTAGCCAACCTACTATTGTCAACCTCTGAAATTATTAGAATTGAAATGGGGAAACGATATGATTATCAACTTTCTTCACAATTGGCTATTTGTCGCAAATCACCCCAAAAACAGAACTGCTTGATTGAATTAATGGAGATCTCTAGCATAAAGTCAATTTATCCTCTGATCGAACTTAAAATTCAAAAAAATCTACTAATTAACAAAGGTGTTACCTTACATGATACCGCCGCCTTTTCTGATCTAGTTTCGATTCCCAAGATAATAGAACTGCTGGCTGGCATGGCAATAAACCTAGTCATACCACTTGATAAATATGAAAACCTAGATCCCCACGATGATCAAGTAAATTTTTTAAGTAAACTGATCGAACGCCAATTTACTTTTAGTAATGCTTCATTACTATGTCAATCATCCATTGTCCATCCCAATCTATATACGATCCGACATTCTTACTACCAACCCAGAATCCTAAATTTTGACGACTGGAAAGAAAAGCCACTAGCCAGTGTCTGCCCATCGGCTTTGCCTAATAACGACAGTATTAAATCAAAAAATACAATAGATCCAACTACTCACCTCCTGATAGCAAGTGACCTGAATGAATCATTTTCAAATCATCTACCATTAAATACTCTAGAATTTAATTATCAATTTTTAGAAAAAATTTCCCAAGATATAAGTAATACATCTCCAACCTATTTTTCGCCCTCAAAAGTAATTGAATTGCTTGAAGGCATTACTTCTAAAAATTTGATAGAAAAGGTGGACCTGCCTTGGCAATCCTATCCACCTTCTATAGCAGACATCCATCAATTATTTTTTCAAACTAATAAATCCTTATTATGGAACATCACTCAACGAACAAATTACTCGAACGTATTGGCTATTAATCCCAATTTTGACCGTAACCGTTATGCACCTGTGTATTGTGATATTCCAGACTTAATGGGAAATACTTTAAAATCAGGCCGTATCAATTGTTCTAAAAATGATGATTATCAATTTGAATATGACAAAACTCCTCCTAAAAAAGGAAGTCCCAACACCTTTCTATTAGCAAGGGGACTATATTCTTTGTCTTATCAAAACCTCTATCAATTAATCAGAAAAAATGGTCTTCCCCTACAGATAAACCACCGTCCTTTGATGGTAACAGACAATCTGGAAATCTGTGATAAAGAAAATTCTCCACCTCAGGAACCAACGCATCAGGAGCCAATGCATCAGGAGCCAACACCTCAGGAACTTACAATTATGCAAAAATCCTGGGATGGGACAACCATAAATCAAGATGTTCTGGTTCTTTGCCACGATTTTTCTTCTTATCAAATGAAAAAAAAATCTCCAATCAAAGGGCCCATGATATCCATTAATCATCAGGAAAAACAATACAACTTACCGACATTAATACATACTAATGGGACCACTCAACTTATAGATGATCAGCAAATTTGCCTATATACTTCCAAACAGGCTTTATACAAAAATATAATCGACTATTCATCCTTTCAATTTAAAGAATGCGTAGATAACAAAGAGAAAGAATCACTAACTAGCTTTGAACTTAACTCTGAACCTCCCCATCAAAAATCTTCTGATTACCAAAAGTTTTATCTGGCTATAATACCCAGTGATCAGGAACGAACTTCCTATATAGCCATACCCATCGATTCAACCCTATTTACTCCCATTACTCGCAAAGTTAAATCTAAAACCATTCAAAATGAATACCAGGAACACTTCGCTTCGGTGCTTACCATACCTTTGTCGGTTATAAAAAAACTTAATTCTGGGTTCCTATTAATTGATACTCAACATAAACACACCTTATTCTATCATCAAGAAAATACTAATTACCGACATCCTTTCTATGACGATCTTGATAATAACCAGGAGTGGAGCTGCAATTGGCCATCAGAAAGGATAGAAAATGAAAATTTGGATGAAGAAGCAACTTGTAAACTCTACAAATCTACTATGGAAAAATCCTTCTACACTGTTCCCCCTGATTTACTTAAGCTATTAAATGAATTACCTCATCTGGCCGGAAGTGTCCTAACAGAAATTTCTTTAGAGCAACCAACCGAATCTATACTGAAAAAATATTGGACCACCGGTTTAAGCTGTTTAAACGGCAATAAGCCTACTTTTATTGACATTAACAATATTAAAGGTAACAAGCATGGTTGTGATGGTGAATATGATGGTGAAGATAAAACTCTAAGAATAAGGAACTTGAAAGCAAAATATAATGGCCCCTTGATCATAACCCCTAAGTCAACCACCGTTCAATTACTTTATACCTTTAAAGAACATGCTTTATTAAAACAAATCATCCCTGAACAACAACAATTTAACTTTTTAGAGATAGTTTCCTTGTATATAAGCTATACATCATTCTTAAGTTCCCACTATTACAGGGCCAACGATCCCCCACCTACTATATGTATTTACCAGGAGAACAATCCTAATTGCCAATCAATACCATCCATAACAGACAATTTAATCCAGAAATTATCAATAAATTAATTGACTAATTTATGATAAACTTTGACAAAGTCTTATTGAAGATATTTTAACATAGATGATAAAATCCTTTTTGTGGAGAAAAAAATCATGGATCGATTTAGGTTTGCCTTTCTATTTTGGATATTTGTTTTTCTTAAGATTACTGCATACCAACCACTATCCGGAATTAATTCTCAACAACAACGGGAACAACGACAAATACAACTACTATTTACTGAACAAGATATGAAAAAAATGTATCCCTCAATAGTTGAACATAGTCGTCCTATTGAAGGGATCGTCTGGGAAGATAAAAAAAACATAACTTCTGTTTTTATCAATCCGTTTGTTTATTTCGATATGGGTCTGCTTTCTAATTTAGATGAAAAAATAGAAATAGAAAATACGCAAAACATACAAAACAGAATTTCTTTACGCAGAAGATCTAAGTTAATTAGCATGCCTGAAGATATTACCGTTTTTGTTAAGTTAGGGAACGTTAATACAATACGACTGGGTTGGTTATTATATAAATCCTATCATTCAAAGACTGCTTTTCCTGTTCAAATAGAGCAAGTGGGAAACATTGATGAAGATGACCAGACCTACGATCCATTAGATCTCACTCCTCAAACGGTTCTCTATCGACAATTAGTAGGAGAAATTCTTCATCAAAATGGTATGTTGGCCATGCGTTTTTTGGGATCCGGGATTGTGCAAGATCAGGATAAAAAATCAACTCCATATTATTTTAAACTTCTGGATCTACCCAAGAGTGCAGATCCATCAAACCAAGACTATGGGGTTTTTTCTGAATCCTTGGTCAAATGGAATCATCCGTTAACAGACGGAAATATTCAAATCTTACCTGTATTTCAAAGACGAAAGTTATTATCAGTTATGAATCAAGCCATACTAAAAAACCTCTGGGGTTATCATGGGGCTTGGATTGGTGATAGTGATTTTTCAAGCTCTTTGACCAATTATGATAATATCGCTTTTCTACCCGAACCTAATCCAAGAGTTTATAAAGAAGGATTTTTTGATTATGTTCAGGAAATAAGAACTGTATCTTTGGATAAGGGCTCACTTTTGAATAACCAAATTAGATATAAAGACGTTTTTCTTAGTACTTTTGCTTTTCATCAATTAAG
>CAZJDM010000142.1:0-10890 GCA_964544765.1 uncultured bacterium | reverse complement strand
GTAAGGATTGGTTTGTTTCTCTAGGTAGAAGAAATCATATTCTACTCTAGCGTATAAGTTACTTGGGAGATGGATGGTTTTAGAAGTATTTCCATTGTTTAGTAAATCATAACAGGCTTGGTAGTGTCGATGAGTAACGCCCTTAACGCCCTTAAAATATTGTGAAAAAATCATATTAAAAATCTTGTACTGAAGAGCGGGGTGTCTTTTTTTAATCATAGGTAAAACTATTTTGCAACCATTAGGAATATCGGACACAAACTGGTTAAAGTATTTGGCTGTTTCCAGGTCCATGTATTCCTGTTCGGTTTTTAGAATTTTGATCATTCTTTGAATACTTTCTAGGTAGGAAGGATTTATTTTACTGAAATGAGGCGAAAGATGGTGTCTAAGGTAGTTTCTAGTGTAGTTATCCTTTGAATTTGAGCTGTCCTCTCTATGTTGAAGATTTTCTTGTTTATAATATTCAAGTATTTGTTCTCTGGAGAAATCTAATAAGGGTCGGATATATTTTCCTCTTTTAGGAGACATAGATAAGAGTCCTTCTGGTGAAGATCCCTTTAAACATCTCATGAAAAAGGTTTCAGCTTGATCATTGAGGTTGTGGGCCAAAGCAACGATTCCATCGTTAGAATTCACAATATCATCAAAATAATCATAGCGACATTGTCGAGCAACTTCCTGAAGTGATCCCTGGATCTTACTTTTTTCTCTTATTACATCAATCTGTTTTATTGAGTATGAGATGTTGTAGTTCAGGGCCAAGTTCTTAACAAATTCTTGATCCTGATCGGATTCTTTCCCCCGTAACATATGATTAATATGAACAATATGTAATTGACAGTCGATTGAGTTCATTTTCTTTAGTGCCGCTAGAATATCTAACAAAACAATAGAATCTATACCTCCACTAACGGCAATATAAAGTAATCGATCATTAGTTGGTAAAAGTTTGTATTGTGTAAGTTTCTCTAAAACCTTTTTTTTCATAGAAATCCCAGGATATCACTTATTTCATAAATAAAATTCCGTTTGATATTTTACAATAAGTAGATTAGACTATTGATATATCATAAAAATAAGTTTCAATTAAAATACAGGTAGTCACCTTGGTCTCATTAAAGAAGAACTATCAAGTTCCTGCAGAGGACAACTGTCAAAGCCCTGTTTTGGACAGTCATCAGGATTCTACATCTGCACCCCCTCAGTCTGATGATAAATCCCTTGCGGCTGAAATCTATCTAAAGGATTTAAAATCTAGGCTAACTTTTATACATGATAAAAATGACCAAGTTAGTCTACTTAAAAAAATAGCCTCCTTAGCTATTAAACTCAATTTACCTGATGATGCCTCCTTTCACTTAAGAGAGATTCTAAAATATGATCGTTTTCATGTAGAGGCCCTTCAACTCCTAAGCGAATTACGTATATCTCAAAAAGATTGGGAAGGAGCTTGGAACATTTATAATTATTTACATAAAACCTTGTTGCCAATTGGCAAATGGAAGCCAACTACCAACTCCTACAACCAATGGATTATCATAAGTAAACAACTTTTTAAATCAAAACTAGTAAAAAAAGATTGGCAAGAGGCAATAGTATTAATAAATCATCTTTTAAAGATACATAAGTCTTTTGAAAAGAAAGATAAATCTCCTTTTCTCCATGATATCAATATAGACAATCTTCAGTTTGATATTGGAGAGTTATACTATGCTCGTGGAGTATGCGACTATCATTTAGGAAAAAAAGAGTCGGCAAGCTACTTTTTTAATAAAATACCTCAAGACAGCCCTTTTTATTCTTCCAAAGAAGTATATTTAATAGAGATTTTTCAAAAAATAAATAAATCTGAACAGAAATTAGAAAAAATTAAAAGAGAAATTTCCTTAGCCACATCTCAATCTGAAAAGCAATTATTATGGTTAGAAATAGCTGAATTGTATCTTAATGAACTAAAACAGCCTCATGAATGTGTTTTTTATTTAGAGAAATTATCATTCGGACAACATTTTGATAATCCAACTTTATTAAGATGTAAAAATCTTACAATACAACTTTTATCAGGTGATATTAGTCATTTATCTGATTATTTTAAATTGATGAATTTATTTATTAATTTTGCCGAAAAACAAATCGATTCTCAAAAGGGAGGCAAATATCAATCTTATCTCGCTATGGTTTCCTTTTTGACCAGCAAAAGCTATAGTTCTGATATAATAGCCAAATATTTACTAAAGGCATTAGTTGAAAACCCCTATGATAAAGGTATCTTAAAAAAACTGAAGGAGTTAACAGGGACAACTGCAGCTATTACCAACCCTAGTAATAAATTATCGGCTAATGATGTCTATACCTTAATTCAACAGCAGGTGAGCGTCTGTTTAAAGAATATTTGGGAAGTAAGCCCTAAACCCGGTATTAAATTAATTTTAGAATGGTGCTCATTTACTGGAAGGGTCCAAGCTGAACAAGTTTTATGCCTTATCAAGAGCGTAAATAAGTACAATCTTCCGATCAATCTATTGATTCAATTATTGCCTAAGTTGGGTCCTTATTATCATTTACCCAAAATTGATGAATTATATCTGTATATTATAAGACAGGTCCCAACAGAGTATAAGGTTTTTCGAGATCTAGCAGAAATATATAAAATTCATGGTAAGAATGAAAAAGCAGCGTTGTCTTATCAAGCCCTCAGTTTTTTTAAGCCCTTGTTAATTGAGGAAAAAATATGTATTGAAACGCATTTAAAGAGGGATCTGACTCATATTGTTTCTAATTCTAATTCTAGCTCTAACTTTAATTCTAGTTCAAGTTCTGGTTTTGAATCTTCTGGTTTAGAGAAGGTAAATGAGATGAAATCTCTTTCTTTAAAACTGTCTGAAACATATTTTGCATATATTTATTCCTGCTTAAAAGAAGAATACAGACCAAATACTAAAATAAGATCAAAAAATACCGGGGTAAAGAGATTAAATAGTTCTTATACCAAGAAATTGAAGAAAATAATTTGTAAGCGTGATGATCAATGCCAATTTTTCTTAGTTTTTGATTCTATTCATAATATATCAGGAACCTTTTATAATGGGATAACAGAAGTCTTTATTTCCGAAGCCTATTGGAGCAATTTGTCCGAAGGTAAAAAGGTTTTTGTCATTGCTAATGAATGCCTTAAAGCTAGATTAAATTATTATTTCTGGGACACTCTTTCTGATGAGGATATTGTTGGTATTTATTCGGCTCTTTATTCAGCAATTACTAACCAATCATGTGAGGGAAATTTCAAAACTGAATATCAACAATTAAAAAAGTCAATACCGCCATTTCAGAAAACTATTGGGAAGAATATTTTATCTCAATATAATTATTATAAAAATGATGTAGTATCTGAACTAAGACTGATGGATATTAAAAAATCAATTTTATTATGTAGTGATGAGTTAGGTTTTAGACATTGTGGTAATATTAAGGATGCTTTTACTTGTATAATGATGATAGAACCAGGTGGCATACTTAATAACAAAGAGTTTCAATATGTTCATTCCGAGGCGCCAGATAGGGTTATCAGGACCGGTCATTTAATTTCTTCTTATATAAAGCAATTTAATGTTTAATCTAAGATTTGAAACTACAGCTTAATTGGGGTTTACCCTGTTAGTTGGGATAAAATTATTGACAGTTCTGGCTTAATTAGATAGTTTTTACCGCCAGGTTGGTTATATTATTTGCGGTGAACTGGCCGAGTGGTCGATGGCGGCGGTCTTGAAAACCGTTGTGGCTAGCGCCACCTGGGGTTCGAATCCCTAGTTCACCGCCACCATTTTTATAAAATTCATGTTTTTGGAGAAGTGGCCGAGTGGCCGAAGGCGGCACATTGCTAATGTGTTGAGCGACTAATAGTTGCTCCCGGGGTTCGAATCCCCGCTTCTCCGCTTCCACTGCAACTATTACAGGTCTAAACTGTCAAATTTAGGATCCTTTTTCAACCCAGTTTTTTATCCTCTGTAAGCAAAAAGAGTAGGGAATTCTTTCTTGTTCCAATCGTACCCTCTGCCCCCAATAACTTTGGTTTAGCTCTTTATAAAGTTTTTTTTCATCCTCAGTTAAGTTAGGTAGCTGACCAGCGGTTGGTTTTTTTTCTTTTACCCATAGATTACTGTGAGAAGTCAGAGTATGGACATCCATCAATAGACTTTCAGCATGGGGTAAATAACTTCGTAGCTGAGATAAAATAGCAAATCCGTGTGTATCAATATCGCCCCAGTATCCAATTCTTTTATCTTTGAGCCAAGGGATATCATTAAGAATACCTAGTCCATATCCCAGGCCAAATATAACAATTGTCTCTTGCAAAGCGGGAATGACTAATCCGTTAATTTTATTCTCGGTAATTATTATATTTTTACAGGGAAGCTGCAGCTGGTTAAAAGAACTAAGGGGAATTTCCACATCTTTTAGATCCGCCAAAGAGTAGCTCAGATTCTGGTCTAAAAGCCTGAACCGAATTCGTGGTAACTCAAATTGTAAACCAAAACGCCTTTCAAAACCATGCTCCGATAGATTGATTATCTCCTTATTGACACTATCATGTGGTAGTATGGCACTAAGCAGCATATGTAGTGATTTTTTATTTGTCTCAATAAATTTGGAATCAACTCCGGGAATTTCCAATTGACGCATAAACAGATTAGGCTTGGGATTGTTAATAAAAAAACGACATACATTTATCCATTGTGGCCATAAATCAAAATTATCAGTTACCAAAGAGGGTTTATTAGCCATAACCTCTTTAAGAGCAGGGAATTCTATTATGACTTGTTCAATCAATTTTATCCATTTACTAAATTCTTTTTTCTTTCCCAAATATGCCAATAAGTCTTCTTGAGTATAGAAAACCGCATGAACCGGGATCTGCTGATTTCCTAGTTGACGATGGGAAAGTGATTCACACTCTAACTTAAACCCAAAACCTTTAGAAGCTTTGCTTTGCTGATGTAAGCAGACAAACAATTGTCTGAAGTATGGAAAATCATCCACCAGTTTACTGGAAGATGGTTTTTGTAAACTGATAGTTAGAGGAAAAAAGTCTTCTCCCGTAAAATAGCTGCGCAAAAGTTTTTGCTTACTATAAAACTTCTCTGCTCTTAAGCGAATTTCATCTGGGCCTAGCACTTAGTTCTCCTATTTATAACCTATCTTGAACTCCTTTTCTTTGCTCTTCTTTCTTCCACGGTATTACTTTTACTTTTTCCATTAAAAATTGTTCCTTTTCCTTTTGATATTCCTGAATTGTTAAATTTCTGATCATTGAGTTTTGACCATCTTCATTATGGATAAAATGCACATTTTCGACATAATTCTCAATAACATGGATTTTCTGTAAGGGCGTTACTACTAGAAGTTGCATTCCCAATTTTTTAAAGAGTTCTAAACCATAACGCGTGCTATCATCTGATCCCCTGCCAAAGGCCTCATCAATTACCACAAAGCGAAATGAGCGGGATAAAGATCCATCTTCCGCTAATCCAAATTGATACACCAATGCTGAGGCCAAAATAGTATAAGCCAGCTTTTCTTTCTGCCCCCCAGACTTACCTCCTGAATCTGGATAATATTCTTTTTCAGAGCTATCCTCTCTCCATCTTTCAGAAACCGCAAAGGTGAACCAATTTCTGACATCAGTAACCTTTTCAGTCCATCGTTTATCGGCATCGGAATATTTTTCTCGCCCCTTAAAGCGATCAATTATGGCTTTGACTTGAAGAAATTTTTGCTCTGTATAAACTGTCTCTGGATCCAGGGTATCAGCTAAAATTTGGCGTATACTTCCACGGAACAAAGATACTTCCGTATCTTTTGAACTAGCCAAATGAATTCTAATAAAACTTCCTTTGGTATAATCTATCTGATGAAGAGAGTTATTAATAATGGCTATTTTTTCTTCTATATGGCGCTTTTCCTGATCCAGTTGATTTTGAAACATGGCCATACCATTAATAGTGTCTTGATCCATTTTACTCTTAAAACGTTGTTTATGGCGCGGTAGATCTTCATCTTTCAACTTAACCCAAAACATTACAAATTCATCTAAACTTTCAATCACCGCATCCATTTGAGTTGTATCTTCTGGATAGAGATGGCAAAAATCTTTCATGCTATGTACTATTTTTTCTCTTATTCGACTAATTCGCTTACTCAGATTATCAATTTCCATCTGCATTTTGGTACGCATTTCTGTTTGTCGCTTGTGAACGTTATACAAGCTTAACTTATTCAAAACACCCCATTTGATTGCTTGCTGCTCTAAAAAAGAAAAGATATTTTTTCTTTTTTCTTCTGATAGTTGTTCCAGGTCCTCAAAAGCTCTATGTTTAATCTCCTTATTTTGTTTAATTTCTACTTCACATTCTTTAATTTGCCCGATTAGTTTTTCTATTGTGTTTTCCAGCGATGTGATGTTGTTTTGAATCTCTACTAATTGCGAATGTAAATCTTTTAAAGTGTCAGAGCTTTCTTCTAGTTGTTGCTTTTCGGCTTTCAGTTCCTCTATTTTAGCGGCCAGTGAAAACCAATCTATATCAGCAAAATCATCCGTATTGGTTAAATATGAGCAGGCTTTATCTTTACTTCTTAGTTGAATAACAGTGTTTTTTATCTGCTGTTGTTGTTCAAAAGAATCTACTCCTTCTTTTTGTATTTGAGATAAAAGATCTTTCAAAGCCTGAATTTTTTCTTTTACGTTCCATCCCAGAATGAAGCGGCTACGGTCGTTTAAATGGTGTCTATCATCTTTCTCATGACGTCTACCTCCACTTTTAATCTGTCCGGCTACGGTAATAGCTTTAGGTAAACGATAAAATTTCTGCATATCGGTACAGCAAATATAATCAAAATTAATAGATAATTCATGCCTTAACCATTCAGAAAAATTTGTGCCGGGTTTAATATCCAGTTTGTGAACTAAAGACTGCTGTTCTGTTGTTTGGTATGTTCTTTGTTTGCTATTTTGTACTCTAAAATAAACCAATTTGCCACGTAAATGCGTTTTTTCTACATAATGGCTAATTTGATGATATTCCTCTTCAGGAACTAACAGACTCAATCCAAAACTGTGTAACACTCGTTCAATAGCTCCTTCCCATACTTTTTCGCTTTCTTTAACTTGCAAAAGTTCACCAACAAAAGGGAGCCTTTCTTCATCAAGGTTCAGAGCCTCAGTCATTGTTTGACGAATTTTTAGTAATGTTGGGCGAATATTACTTTTTTTGCGGATCAAAAGTTTAATATCTTCTTGTATCTGCTGCTCATGGTCACGTAACTTTTGTACTTTAATACCTGCATTAACTAATTGCTCATCCAATTCGGTTAAATGTTCTTTAATTTCCTGAGCTAAATTTGATAGTGTCATTTGGTTATCCACAAAACTTTTTGGAGTTTTTGGAGCGCTTAATTCTAAAATCTGAGCTTGTTCTTGAAATTTAGCAAATCGCGATGACCGTTGGTTACGGTCCTTAACTAATCGCTCTATTTTAACTTCGAGCTCTTGTATGTACTTACCTCCATTTTCATCAATATTTTGTCGAATAAGTCTTTCGTTATTTCTTTGATTCGCCAGTTCTTCTTTTTTCTGAGAGAGCTTCAAGTTAAGGTTTTGTTCTTCTTTGACTAATACTTGCTTCCTTTTTTCACAAAGATCTATGGTTTTCTTTCCAAAGTAAGCATAAAGCCCTTCATCACGTCCATCTACCCATGCAGATTTCTGGGTTTCTAAGCTAGTTAAAATATCACTATTTTGGTGAATGGGCCGCAGTAAGTTAATTTGATTCTCTGCTTTTATTACCGCTTCATGGAGGCGATTTAGATCTTCAAAATTATTACAAAGGTCATCTATTTTCTCTGGTACCTCGGACTTTTCTAGCATATGCTGACGTACAAAGTCAGTAAGATTACCCACCGACTTCATCGAAACTGTTTGATAAAATAAATCCAACGCTTGTTCATTTCTAAGGCCAAGCAAGCGACGGAAGCGGGTACAATATTCCTTAAACACTTCAAAAACTTCTATTTTAGATTGTTGCCGTAACCAGCGTTTGAGTATCTTCAAATCGCCTTCACCAGTTAAAAAGTGTTCAGCAATATTCAATTCCTGCTCGGCTATTACAAATATCTTTTGGAGACTTCCTCTGCCATTATTGTTATTACTACTATCTTGGCGATAACGAAACGCCTGGGCCAAGGTTATGGTTTGCCAACTTTCAGCACTCTCAAACACCCCTAGAATTACTGAAAAAGCTCCTGATTTTCTTAAATATTTCTTTTTCTCTTCATTGCCATCATTGCCGGACTCTGTTTTATAGGCCCCGCGAATATAGGTGAAAATATCCCGCTCTTGTCTAGTTGCTCCAGCGGCCTTATTATAAACAATACGCCGGTTGGGTACAATCAAAGTAGTGATAGCATCTACTAAAGATGATTTTCCTGACCCAATATCTCCAGTAACTAAAGAATTGTGAGAGTTAGGGGTGAATATCCAAATTTTATCATGAAAGGTTCCCCAATTAAACAGCTCAAAGCGTTTCAAGCAGAACCCACTGCCCTCCATTTTGCCAAAAAAATCATATTGTAGTTCGGCCATATTCTCTGTACTCCTCAATCCTTTCTTGAAAATTAGCTAACCATTCGGCGTTTATCAAGGCCTTAATAATCTGCCTTACTTCCAGTTTTTCAGGTTGGTTATCTTTTGTTGTGCTACTCTTTAGTCGTCTTAGAACCCCAATCTCAATAGCTTTGTTAATTGCAGTATCTATATCTTTTAACTGTTTTACTTCGTTATCATCCTTTGGAAGAAAAACTTTCATCATAGAGTATATGTCTACTTGATCTAAAATCAGTCGTGGTTCACCGGTTGAACTATCATGTTCAGCTAATTTTTTACGTAAAAGCGCGCATAGTAAGCTTAAAGAAAAATTCAAGGCTCGCTTGTTTATTAGGCGAGGAATCTTTTGGCCTTCTTCATTATTTATATATTGGTTTTTATTGTTATTACCGTTGTTATCATTACTATCTTTGTTATTGTAGCCATTGTTAGTGTCATTAGTATCTCCATCCCCAAATTCATCACTACTTACACTATTTTCACCTATTTGGCATAGAAAGGCAAAACCTCCGTCCTCATCAATAAACACTTTCAGTCCAATTTCTGACATATAGTCATTTACAGGACCTTTCAACATTAAAAGATCGTGCCATATTTGCTGATGAATATCAGCATAAATAGGTCCTTTCATCAAGTACACCAGAACAGATGATTTTTTGATATTTGCAATCATAATTATAATCTTACGTTTTGAACATACAGCCTTCAGTTTTCAACGATTAGCTTAATTCTATCGCTGGTTAAAGAAAGAAGCTGATAAACAGTCTAAAAATTGAAGACTTTACTATAATTTTATAAAAATCACTTGAGGGCATTTTACCTTACGTAAACCCTCATTTACAGATCTATTCTTTGCCCTATTATCATTCGATATCAAAATGCTACAAGTTTTATCTTCATCAAAAACGGTCCCCTTACGATTGGTAGCTATTTTTAAGTAAGTAACTAACTCAGAAATACCTTTTTCTAAAGGGAAGTGTTTTATTACATCTCGTAAACTGACCTGCCCTCGAGTTTCAACCAATTCTTCGATTTGTTGACACAATCTTTCTTCATCCACATATTCTTGCTCAAACAGCGAATTAACCGAAACCTTGTTTGTACCAGAGGTTTCAACTTCTGTGGGCATTTTTACCGTTTCTTCTTTGCCTGGAACTCGAAACAATCTTCGATTGATTTTTAAATTTATTTCTGGACTGAGCATTGGAACCTCTACAAATTTCTTGGTCGTTTTATATCCTTTTTGATATGCATGATCCAGTAAACCAATAGACTGTTTTTCTATAATTCGTACTAGTTCAAGAATTCGCTTGTTCTCTAATACGCCACGATCCTCTATATATTTTCTCAATTGGCTGGTGAGATGGTTATTAACCTGATAAACCTTATTACCCGCTTCTAACAAGAAGTCCTTAAAATTAGAGAGAACATTTTCTGGCATTTCCTGGACTTCTGGTAGTTTTAAAACGTGGGACACAAGTTGTTCAAATTCATTTTGTTTCTGAGCTTGAATTAAAAACTCCCAAAAAGCCCTAAAACTCTTTCCTTGATCAGAATTACTGATAGCATCATGTTCTCCAAAAATATCTTCTAATAATTCTCCTTTTTTCTTATCGCTAATGGCAATTTTTTCTCGAATATTCCGATCTAAATTACGAAAATTATCTTCCACTTGTCGAAAATCGGCCAGAAAATCTCTTGTGGTATCAAGAATTTGAAAATAGCGTTCTTTAACTTGGGTAGATCCATGTTTTCGCCACCCTTTCTCTTTAAGATCCTCAATTTGTTTATCAATTTCTAATCTTTGTTGTTGAAGATTTTTCAACACCTTTTGGGGATCAGATTCAGTTTTTTGTACAAGGTCCCGCAATAAAAGAATAATGGTTAAAAGGCGTGATTCAGTTCCTACAAAACTGCGATCCTGTAGTCCTTCTAACCACCGAATAGCTTTTTCAATACCAGGAGTTAAATCAACTTCAGGTTCATCTCCTCTACCAATATACCTCTGGTTTAAAAAAGCAAATTCTCCCCTGCTCCAAGATTCAATATATTCTCTAGCACTTTGTTTAGGGACCTCTTCGCCAAATTTTTGATTTAAATCATACTGAAAAATTAACATTAGGTGATTTAAATCAAATTAATGTGAATGATATTCCAGACCATAATATATTATGTGGTGGTTTTCCATGTCAACCTTTCAGTATAATTGGCAACCTTAAAGGGTTTAAAGA
>CAZJDM010000141.1:0-10953 GCA_964544765.1 uncultured bacterium | reverse complement strand
TTGAATTTGGAGCTGCTCTTGCATGAAGTTTCAACAATTTACACCCACCACCAATTATAGCATTACATCTTGAGCACCACCAAAAATTCAGAGTTGGTTATTTTCAAAGATAGGCTTTTTCATCATAATCTAGTTAGGATTATCGGATAATTTGACCGTGACAATAAAACGGTCTTTATCTTCAGGAGACTTATTATCTATATCTACAAAAGAGATAGGCTCTTCTTGAGCGCTAACCGCATGGCAAACATCTCTTATTACTTCTTTAAGAAGATGGTTGTGGGTTGAGTCGGATTCAATTTTTAAGGACTGGACCGGCCATTTAATACTTTTTTGCTGCTCTGTTTTGAATGATCTAATCTTGGTGAGTACTTCCACAGCACAATCATAATAAGGTTTACAATTAATACCAGGAACCTCTTCAATTTCTTTGCTTGATGGCCAGCTTGTATTGTGAATGCTTGGAGCATTTTCCAATTCAGCAAATTTCCAGGACCATATTTCTTCTGTAATAAAAGGCAGAGTCGGAGCAAATAGTTTTAAATATGTCTTGATTGACCAAAGTAGCGTAGCAATAGCTGATTTACCTGTTGGTTTATCTGACTCTTTATAAGATCTATTTTTAATTAGCTCCATATAATGATCACAAAAGTTCCAAAAAGAGTCTTCTGCCATATGTAAGGCTGAGGCATAATCATATTTTTCCCAAGCAGTAGTAGTTTTACCAAGTAATGACTTCATTTGCTCAATATGAGCCCGATCAAGCGTTTCTTTAATGTCACATAATTTAAATTCGGAAAGATCTCTTCCTTCAACTTGAATGAAAACAAAACGACTAGCATTAAATAGTTTAGTAGCTAACCGCCGACCAATCTTAAAAACGGTTTCATCATAGGCCGTATCTGTTCCTAATTTGGCTTTTCCTGCCCAATATCTAATGGCATCGGATGAGTATTCGGTAAGCAAGTCCTCCGGAGTCACAACATTACCTTTAGATTTACTCATTTTCTTACGATCAGGGTCTAATATCCATCCACTAATGGCAATATTTTTCCAAGGTACTTTATTCTCATGCATCCAAGCTTTTACAATAGTATAAAAAGCCCACGTTCTAATAATTTCATGAGCTTGTGGTCTGATATCAAAAGGAAAAAGACTGGCATGTTGATTAGTAGAATCACACCAATTACTAGCAATCTGAGGAGTTAGAGAAGAGGTGGCCCAAGTGTCCATAACATCCATATCTCCAACAAAACCACCTGGTTGATTACGCATATCTTCGGTATAACCATCGGGAGTATCAGAAAGCGGGTCTACAGGTAATTTTTGTTTGTCAGGGAGAATAGGATTCTGATAATCGGTTTCACCGTTTGGTAGTACAGGATACCAAACAGGAAAAGGCACGCCAAAGAATCGCTGACGACTAATGCACCAATCTTGGTTTAAACCTTCCACCCAATGTTCATATCGAGTGAGCATGTGGGATGGATACCATTTGATTTTACGACCTTGAGATAATAATTCTTGTTTATAATCCAAGACTTTTACAAACCATTGTCTGGTAGTAATATATTCTAAAGGATTATCTCCCTTTTCATAAAATTTTACCGGATGAGTAATAGGTTTAGGATCACCGATCAGGGCGATGTCTTTACTGTTGTAAGCTGAACCTGGCTGTTTGAGAAGTTCTGCTATGGTATTTTTGGCTTTTTTAACTTTTAATCCAGCTAAATTAGCATAATTTTTTTGAGCTTGTTCAGGATTGATAGAATTAAAAGGTTGCTTAGAAAAATCTAAATCCTTTAAACGACCATCTACATTAATTATTTGTTTTAAAGGTAATTTGGATTGTTTCCACCATTCAACGTCATTGGAATCACCAAAGGTACAGACCATCATAATGCCGGTTCCTTTTTCTGGATCCGCGTGTTCTGCTGGTAATATAGGAACAGTATCATAAAATAAAGGGGTATATGCTTTTTTCTCAAAGAGATTTTGATATCTTTTATCATCAGGATGGGCCACAACAGCAATACAAGCTGCCAGTAATTCTGGTCGGGTAGTAGAAATTGTAAATTCTTTACCGCCTTCTACTCCAAAAATAAGATCATAATAAGCTCCGGGAATTTCTTTATCTTCTACCTCAGCTTGAGCTACGGCTGTCCTGTAATCCACATCCCACATGGTGGGTGATTCAATTTGGTAGATATATCCTTTTTCATATAAATCCATAAAACTAAGTTGAGATGTTTTCCTGCAATGGTCGTTGATAGTGGCATATTTCAGTTGCCAATCCACTGATAAACCTAAATGTCGATATAAGTTTTCAAAAGCTTGCTCATCTTGTTTAGTTATCAGATGACAAGCTTCAATAAAATTAGGACGTGAAACTAGTTCCATTCGCTTGGATTTTTTGGAGGGAGTTGGTTTCCAGTTTGATTCATACTGTTTTGATAGGTCACATTGTATTTGGAAGATATTTTGTACGCGTCGTTCAGTGGGTAAACCATTATCGTCCCATCCCATAGGATAAAAAATATTCATTCCATTCATTCTCTTATAGCGAACCATGAGATCAGTTTGGGTATAACTAAAAACATGTCCTACGTGTAGTGAACCAGAGACAGTTGGGGGAGGAGTGTCAACTACAAAGGTATTTTGGCGGGGTTTTTGTGGATCATATTTATATACCCCCAATTCAGTCCATTTTTGGCACCATTTGTCTTCGATGACTGTGTGTTTGTATTTTTTTGGAATTTGAGTTTCACTTGTTTCTGACATTGCCTTTTTCCCTTATATTTGAAAATATTTAGACTTTATAATAGCTTATATATAAAATTTTATAATATTTCATAACCCTTGATTAAACTACCAAAACCAAGCTGAGCTAATATACGATAAAAGCAAACAAAAATACAATAATTTAATTTATAGAATATTTTCAGCAATTCCTGGTTGCATAATTTAAGTTTTTAATTTTTAGGACGACCAAATTGCTGAGACTTCAGCTTTATGGGCCTATTTTGTAAGGAGGATTCGATTGATGGTGATGGTGATCAAAGGAAAACCAACTAAAGAAATTAAAAGAGACAAGAAAAATAGCAGTTGCTGATACAAAAATTAGATATTGGCGAACGAATACTTTTGTTTCTTAATTAAAACAAAATTTGTCATGAGATTTTCATGAGACTTTTATTTTTTCTATTATTTATAGTTTAAACCATTATATTAGCCTAGAGGGACAATCATCTACCTTTCCTCATGTTGCGATGAATAATAGATGAATAATAAAGGTTATTATATATTTGTTTGGACCCAATTTGACGGTAACACCACTCAAATCTTTATGAGCGAATATCGATAATCAGACATTTTTTTTAATGCGGTGGGCGGGTTCATATATGCACAAGTTTCACTTAAACCACCCAGTTTAAGTGTTTAATTGATGTAATTTATTAAAAAAGGAGGTCTGCCAATTTGTAGTCAATCCTTGACTACCGCGCTCCATGCAGGGAACGTTCCGTGCTGTTCCCTAAATTGGCAGACTATGAAAAGAACTGTCCCTGTCTCAAGGCTTAACAAGCTTCCTTGCTTGTTTTTGTAACCGTTTGGTTATTTATTATTCTTATATCAGAAAAATTTTCTTTGGCAAGTCTTAATTAAAAAATTCTTCCAAAAAAGAAATAACAGACCAATTTTATAGAGATAAAAAATCGTTTGATGGATCTAAGTTTGGTAATAAATTTTCACACCTTCTCTAAATAGCGAACAGTAAAATATTTATCCTCTAATTTAGGAGAGTATTTTATTTGATTCATTTTTAGAATTGATTTTCGACCGTTTTGTTTGTTTTCCATGATTAGGTGAGTTGGCCTGTACTTGTGGTTTTCTTTGTCAATTTCTTTAACTTCTTTTACCATCAAAATTTTATGTAATTCTCCCGATAGATCATGATAAACAGCTTTACGAATGACAAAAATCTTTACGTCAATAAATGATATTTTTTGGGAAAAACCATTTTCGTCAGCGATATCTTCTTTTTTGGGAGTCATCTTAATTTTATGACAGATTACTCCTTCTACTTCCTCTGTACCCAGGTTTTGGAAGTTGAAATCTTCTAGATTGGGAGGAGTCATATCAGCATAAGAAAACTCCGAACCCATAAAATTTTTGGCCTTTTCTGAGCTTACTATCCTTCTGCTTTTGCGTAATGCCGGCATAAACAACCAAATATCATCATCCTTATTTTTATAATCAAAAGTAAGTAGTCCCGTTCCTTTAATATCAGCGGGAGCTAGAAATCGCACTAACTTTTTTTCTAAATTTCCATTGTCATACAACTTCGAAATTTGGGCTATTTTGCGGATTCTACTTCGGCCTTTTTTATCAATAATGGTCATTTCAGATATTGCCTCCATTCCTTTTAGTTGGCTTACATCCTGTGATTTTTGAATGATTTCTTTGCCGGTTGACTTACTTTCAGCTTCTATGGGATAAATTATGATTAAAGTGTTTAAAAGTACAAAAGAAGCTGTCTTGATCCAAAATTTTTTATTCTTTTTAGTAATTTTAGCTATTTTAACTATATTAGTTATTCGAAATTTTTGTGACATTGTTCACTCCATAATAGAAAAAATTAGTGTTATCCACCTTTGGTAAGAAAAGACGGTTTAAATATCAAACATAAAGATGGTATAAAAATTAAAGCTCCCAGCAAACACGCGCTGATAGAAATAATAATTAAAAAGCCAAAAAAGTTAACTGGCAGAAAATTAGATATCAAAAGCGCTGAAAATCCAACTATCACTGATAAAGCATTAAAGACGATACCTCGTCCAGTAGTAGTAAGTGTTTTTCTAACAGCGTCCTCGTAAGTCAGACCACCTTTAAGCTCAGTTTTAAAGCGCCAAAGGAAGTGAATGGTATAGTCGATACCAACTCCAATCATAATAGATGAAAGCAATGCTGTTGGCGCGTTTAGTTCTATTCCTAGATATCCCATAAGACCGAAGAGAATTATAATCGAAATGGTCAAAGGAACGATGGAAATTAAACCTGTCCAAAATGATTTAAATTGGATCATTACCAGGATAGCAACAGCTATCAGAGATAGAAACAAGGATATCATTTGCCCCCGGACAAGAAGGTTAACTATTTGACCCAGAATGGTAGCAAAACCACCTACTATTTTTAGATCGGGATCTTTTTGTCCCAGTTTTTTTACCTTATCGACCACATTGGTAATATCTCTACTACTTATGTTTTTTATACGAGCGGAAAGTTGAGCATGCCTATAATCAAAATCCACCAGTTTCTCAAAGTCTTCAGGATCACCACTCATGGAATAAAGTTCAAAGTATTGAGCGATAGCATTACGGGAAGATGGAACTTTATCATATTCTGGAGTTCCTTTATCATTCATAACGCGGGTCATTTGTTTTACGACTCTTGCTATCGAAACAGTGTTACCTACTTCCGGCATCTCTTGAAGAGTCTTTTCCATCTGGTCGATTTTGGCCATTATGCTAGGGCTTTTAATATCACCTTCATAGACAATCGAAATATTGGCACTGCCGCCAAAATGCTTATTCAATAGTTTGCTTGATTTAACCACAGGGGATTCATCGAGATAATAATTTTCGGGATTGGTATCTACATCAACTCGAAAGATACCAAAAGAACAAACAACAGTAAGTAATAAAGTAAAGATGATTATTTGCTTTGGTTTGTTGGTTACCAGATGACTTAAGTTAATTAACATTCTCTCCAACCAACGTTGCTTATCTTTTTCTTCAATGTTGGGATTAAAAATAGGTTTGGCTTTGGGCAATATTGACAAAACACTGGGAATAAAAACCAAACTAGCAATTAACGCGAATGTAATTCCTATAGATGCCAGTATACCAAGCTGTTCAGCTGGCACGGCAAAATGCCCTAGTAAACAAAGCATACCGGCAATGGTAGTTAATCCCGTTGCTGTAATTGGCTTATAGAGCTTTGTGATAATGGTTTTAGCTAATCCTTGGTTAGAGATATCACGATCGGCTAAGTTTTCTTCTTGGTAATGAGCAATTAAATGAATCCCATAATCGTTAGCTATAGCCAATAACATAACAGGAAGAAGAACAGTCATCATGGCTATTTTCCAACCTAATAGAGGAATGGAACCCATAGCTACAATAATGGACATCACTACTACTATGAAGGGGAGGAGGACGCCTCTCAATTGTTTAAAACAGATGAATAAAAAGACCAACATAATAGCCAAACATAGAGGAATTAATTTCTGTATATCTCCTCGAATATCTTGGGCGATTTTAACTCTAATAAATGGGAGTCCACCAATGACAACCTCATGCTCACTATTCTCATTATTTTTACTATTTTTAATACTATTTTTGGCAAGGATGGCGTTGATTTTTCCCATTATGACATCATCTCTGGTATTATTATTTACCATGCCTAAAATAGCCGCGGCTTTAAAATCTTTTGAGATGATTTGACCATAAACCATATCATTTTCTTTGATATCCTTTCTTAATTGTTCTATTTCTATTTCATTTTGGGGGATCTTCTTTACAATAGGATTGACAATCATCATTCCTTCGGTGCCTTTGATGTTTTTCATTTCAAAGATGGATAAAACCTTATCTAATTCTTTGAGACGGGTAAGCGCTTTAGTTAACTTTCGGATACGTTTTAAAACTTCTGGATTTAAAATATCATCAGCTGTAAATATCAGACCGATAAAATCTGTTCCGCCAAATAATTCTTCAATTTTGTCTTGGTTAATACGTGCTGGTAAGTCTTTAGGAATAATGGTTTTGATTTCGGCGTCTATTTGAGTTTTAGGTAATTGGAGAGCAAAGAAAACAGTAATACCAATCGTTAAAATTATTATTAACCATCGAAAACGAATAATCAAATTAGCCTTAGGATCCATCTTTTAGCTCCTGGTTAATTATTTAAAACGGTTAAAAATAGGAAATTAATTCTAAATATACTGTGCTATATTCGTCGCTTAATAGCCTGTATATTGAATCAGCTGGTCCTATATATCGATCAAGGCCCATGGTAAAAGTTAAATCATCGATTATATCGTATGCAACCTTGGCTTTAAACATGGTTTCTGATGAAGTAAAGTTATGCATTCCCATAAATTCCAACATCAAGGTATCGTAAAGGAAGGCCCATTTGATTCTTGTCATTAGAGCGTGTGTTGTTTGATATTGGGTCCAGGAAAACATTCTATTTTTTTCCTGGATCATGTAACTAAACATTTGGTTAGAATCTGATGTTTGGTTAGGATCTGATGGCTGATTTAATTCTTCGAATTCAAAATTGTTTTTTCCAATGTATTGGACAAGGAAAGACCCATTGATAAAAAGACTCTTATCGACACCTAAGACATATGATAGATATGGGTTAGGGATAAAAACCTGTTCTTTGTGATTCTTGTGAGTCATTCCATATCCCATTTCACCACGTAATCCAAAAGTGTTTTTGATGGTGGTAGAAAAATCAGCACCTATTACTTGAACTTTATATGCTTCTGGGAAGATGCTAATTACAGTTTGATCAGAAGAGGAACCGTTTATCCGTCCATTTATTCCTGGAGTAAGATTATAACCATGGAAGAAGGACAGAGAACAGTCCCAAGCAGCATCTTGGTAATTTACTTTTATTCCTATAGAGCTGTTTTCTAAATCAGAGTTAGGATATTCAGGGCTGCTCATATAAGCATTATTGGGGAAGGCTACATTCTGGGTTGGTATTACCGAAGATTGATAAACTGGAACCCATATAAATTCTAAGTTGATGGGATCGAGATGATACCAGGAGCGTAGTAAAAAATTTCCAACGCGCTTATCATCTTCATCAGCTGAACGAACTAACATATTTTTGGGACTGAAATTATCGGTGGGGTTAAAGCCATCAGCTCGTCCCCAGATGGCAATTTGGCGCCCCAGTTTTAAATCAAGCTGATCAAGAGTCAATTCGATATAAGCTTCTCGAATATCGAACTGGGAATATTCATAATTAAGCTCAGATCCCTTTTGCAGTCTAAATTCTGAATAAGCTCGGGCTTTTTGTCCCTTTTTTATATTAAGCTTTAGTGCTGTTTCGCTAAAGATGGTTTGTGTTCTTACTTTATTATCAACAGAAGGCTTGGTTCCAAAGAAATCAGCTCGAATATATCCGTTTAATTCATACGATAATCGATCGCTAGCGCTGATTGATTGTGTGGGAGTAGTATTTACGGCTTCTTTAAAAAGACTTTGGGCTTTTAGTTTATAGATGTTGAGATGGTAGATGAGTTGATTGATGGAGATAAAGAGAGTTAAAAACACTAAAATGTTTGGTGAACGAGACATTTTGATCCTCATAAATTTACAAAAATAGGTGTAATTAAAAGTACGTGTAACTACCAGATTATCTTAATAATATTACTAGATAGAGTATATGAATACTAGTATTTTTATTTAGCAGTGGTTGCTGTTTTTCTGAAGTACTACGATTCTAGTATTGATTTTGTATTGTCAAGTTGTTAGGAATTGTTATAACAAGCAAATTGAGTTATTTGTATATATTGCTTGAGATAAATTATAGTAAATAGAAATTAAAATTCAATTAATAAACAAAAAAATACTTACTATGAAAAATATATCTATTTTACTTAATGATTTTTTATTTAGATTACTTCTATTATTTACTTTAATGATAACTGGAATGATAACTGGTTCTGGTATGGCTCAAGAACCTTTGGATTTTGATACCAAGTTTAAAACAGTGGTATCACCTTTTATGGAATCTACGGTGGCTGTGTATGGGCAATTTGATGGAGTTGGAAGTATTACCCTTGAATACGCAAAATTCCCTAATGATACCAGTAACAATACAATTGTAATAGTGAATGGTCTTAGAGAAACTTTTACCAAGTATGCTGAGATAATTTATGATTTTCATTCGTTGGGTTTTTCGGTTTATACCTATGATCATCGAGGTCAGGGACAATCTCAGAGACTTCTAGAAAATTCTAAAAAATCATATATTGACTTTTTCGACAACTTTGCTAGTGATTTGCACACCTTTTTGTTTGATGTTGTACTACCAGAAAATAGACAAGGTAATGTATTTCTACTAGGTCATTCGATGGGGGGAGCGATTGTATCCTTGTATTTGGAGAAATATAATCATGATCATATCAGAGGAGCTATCTTAAGCTCACCAATGTTAGGAATTCAAACACCATACTATGATTGGGTATCGACGGGCTTAACTTCTGTGAATGTTTATTTTGGTCAAAGAGAGGAATATGCGGTAGGACAAGAAGATAACAAACCCTTGGGCTCGTATATGGAAAATCGATTAACTACCAGTTTGGACCGCTTTGAAAAAATAAAATCATTAAAAAAAACTTTTCCTGGACACTTTTTGGGCGGGGTTACTTATGGATGGTTGGAAGAGAGTTATTTTGCTATGGAATATATTCGTCAAAATTCAGGACGTATTTATGTGCCTATTTTATTATTACAAGCCGGTCAAGATTCTTTAGTAACTTTGGATGCTCAGTTTGATTTTTGCAGAAATGTTATGAAATGCTACTTACAACGTTTCAAAGACGCTAAACATGAAATTTTACAGGAAGTTGATCCAATTAGAGATGAAGCATTTAATCAAATAAAGGATTTTATTGCAGATCCATGGTCCTTGGGAGATATAAATAGAACTAGGGAGTCTTCAACTATAAGCCCAATAATAGTATTTTAAAGTAAATTAAGAATGCGAATATTGAGTTGAGACTTTAATAATTTCTTAAAATACTACTTCTTGCTTGTTTTTTCCTTATTTTTCTTAACCGTTTTCTTGACTGTTTTTTTTCTTATTCCTCCAGTCTTCTTTTTGGTGCTTATTGTTTTGGTAAGATCTTTGCGGGGTTTCTTAGCATTTTTTTGAGGTGTTTTGGTTTTAGTTTTAGCTATTGTTTGAGAAACTTCTTTTTCATGAGTTGTAGATATAACATCTTCGTTCCAGATGGAGCAATTTAGGTCCTCTGGATGTAAGAGATCAGGATTTTCAACATGCCAATATGATTTATCAATAGGAGTCTTTTGGTATTCAGGTTTTTTCTCATGTAGAAAGGGACACCACCAATTTTCAACTACTTTAACAAGGTATGCGTGATATTCATAGACGGCTACAGATAAGGGACAATATATAACGCAGTTGAAGATCCAAAACAACCTGGATTTAATTTGTACTTCCCAAAAATTGTTGGGTTCAATAACTATTTGATCTTTTAAACTATAGCGGTGAGATTTCCAATTAGGAACAAAATCCCAATATGATTTTATATTTTTAGCGCCTAAGATTTTTAGATGTAGATAAACCAAAATTATCCCTAAAATTGCATAAGGTAATGAAACAAATAACGGTAAATAAACAAGAGGTACGCCAACAATTTTTCTCCAAGTAGGGATACTTTTATAATTCTCACCAATTTTTATTCTACATGCTTTGTTATTATGTTTTTTCATTAAAAACTCCTTATTTTAATGAAGTATAATTCAAATCATTACCTAATGCGGTTTAACGAATTTTTCTACAGTTGTATTCGCACCGTTATTTCATAGCAGGATCCTCAATACTATTTATCGTACATTTATTTCATTTATTTAGTTATTTCGGAACATTATTGAGAAAATAATTGATTTAGAACGGTAGATCTTGTGGTTTACCATCTGGTTGGCAAAGGTATTTATCAAAATCAACGATCCCTTTAGATCGTAAAAAAGGTTCATCAATTATTGATTGACCATTGGTTTCTTGTGGGTGCTGTAATATTTGAAAAGTTGTGTCTGCAACAATGGTGGGCTCTCGCCAGATAGAAGGATCACCCAATTTGAAGTTAATAGTGGCTTGTGATTTAATATAGGTTTTGGGCCATAAGGC
>CAZJDM010000140.1:0-10993 GCA_964544765.1 uncultured bacterium | reverse complement strand
ATTTCATTGATGAAATTTGCACCTGCAAGTAAGCGCCAATTTATCTTGGCGCACACTCCGTGACCTTACCTCAAAACTCAAATTCTCGCAAGTCTTCAAATTTTAGATTTTAGATTTATTACCGATGAATCTAAAATGAAAAATATTTTGATCGTGTATCTATTAGTATCAATAATTTCCTTCCCTTACTGTAGAAAAAAACAATCCGCTGAAGAAGAGGGTTTGGGAAGGGCTACCACCGATATATCTGATATTAAAACCGCAAGCCCTTATCTTGAGGTTGGACATAAACCAAAAATTGAATTATTTCAAGTAAATGGAGCAATAGACAAACATTTCTGCCCCCCTATCAAGGATTTAAAACTTGAACAATGTGATGTAGATACACCCATCATCCGATCCTTCCAATTATCTGAAGATAAAACCATCACCATAGATGGTAACCCTAGTGACTGGACAAAAGATTTTCTAGTCACCAAGGATCAACCGTATGACGTGATTATTGACACTGTTTTATCCGATCAACAGTTGGAATCATTCGATTTGACTGCTTTTTATATTGCTCTAAATGAAGATTCAGTTTACATCATGCTGCAAACCGTTAGAAACGATAGACCGAATGTCGGAGAATTTCAAATCACTTTAGGAACCTATGCCAAAGGAAATATAACAACAAATCCCAACAGATTAGGTTTTTTTATTCCCTATAGCTCAGAAGAAAAAGATCTATTATACTTTTACGATGGACAAGATTTAGCTTCTGGCCCAATAACTCTCGATAATAATGAAGGAAATACCGAAATAGTAATTGGCGATGTAGTTGAAGTAAGAATCGCAAGATCATTTTTTGATCAATTCACCGAATTAAAAGATCTATTATGGTCAGATAAGGAATATTTTGTTTTAATCGAAACTTTTGTAAATAATGATGGAACCTTTATTAAATATGATAATTCTTTATCGGCCCTAAACTTACCTATCAATGCTTATAAATGTGATGTAGATTTTAACAACACAGAAAAATCTAACACTACCACCACAAATATAGCGATTATCACATCCTTTAATGATTCCGACCAAAAAGAAATGGAACTAGCGAGTCATATCCATCAAAACTCAAAAACCGCACTAAATTACATTCTTGAACACACTAAAAGAGATATTACCTTTACCCACGATCTTATTCAGCATCTGGTCACAACCGATCAATATACTGGAATTAACAGAGGAACATTGGGAATCGAATTCAATATTGAAAAAATGGATAAATTTCGTTTACGGGAGAATTACCTATTTAACTCAACCATAGTCCATGAATACGCCCATTATTTAAATAAAGATTTTACTTTCAAATGGTTAATAGAAGCACATTCTCAATTACTACAAATGGACTATATTAGAGAATACTATGGAACAGCCAGAGCTCAAAGTCATCATAATAAACTAATCAGTAATTTTTTAGATGCAGCAATGCAGGGCACATCAATTCCTTTAGAGTTATGGGACAATGATCATACTTATTCTTTTGAAGAAGAGCTATATCTGTATGGAAAATCCTATTTTTTTTCTTACTTTTTAAATAATTATTTCGCAACAAAAGACATAATATATAAATTAATATCTGAGAACATTTCTTTAGATCCCAATATAACCACAACCGACCAATTGATTACTTTTTTATCTGAAGAATACGAGATAACAGATTTATCTCCTTACTTTGATGGTTGGGTAAACCAAGAATCTTACCTAACATCATTCGGAATCGAACTAGCATCAGATCAAGATAATGACGGTCTAAGTAACTTCGATGAAGAAGTTTTACAAACTAATCCAGATTTTGCCGATTCGGACCAAGATCTAATCGCCGATGAATGGGAACTAAATCATTGTTTGAACCCTCTAGCAAAGGATCATATTATTCCGATGGCAAATGAAAATGTAAACAACAATAATAATAGTAATAGTAATAATAATGACAATGGCATTGAAGATAATGAAGAAGAATCCTTTGGCTTATTAATGGATGGTTTTATTGGTGATTGGAACCATTATATTGGAGTTGAAAATTTTCTCCAAGATAATAACAATGATCTAGAGGCGGGATGTCCACAAATCACCAATATTGAATATACCTACGCAGTCATTGATGATGATAATTTTTGTGGATTAGTAGTGACTAAATTAGATGAAGTTTTACCTGATACAACTACAAGCTACCAATTCAGCCTCTACTTAATTCCCTATAACCCTGAGGGAAAAGAATCCAAAGACTACTTTGAACTCACATATTTATTTCCTAATGATTATTATGGTGTTTATAAAAACAACAGAGAAAAAACTAGTGAGGAAAAATCCGATAATGAGAACGCAGGCGAGGAAGAATCCGATAATGAGAACGCAGGCGAGAAAGAATCCAATAATGAGAACTCTGATGAGGAAGAATCTGATAATGAAAGCGCTAATAATGAGGAATCAAATGGTAAAATCGTAGAATATTATGCCCATTACGTAAATTATAACGAAATAGAGCTTTGTGTCCCTTTACAAACTTTATATTCTAACTCGACTGAATTTAATCCATTGGGATATTTTCTATTTGAAGCTTTCACCTTTTTTAATGAGACGCCAAATGAAGATACATGGATAAATTGTGATAAATCCGATACATCGTTTCCTAGAAGTATAGGTAACCAATGAGTTCCAGTGACACGATACTCATTGAAATTTATCGAGTAAACCTCTACTCATCTAAAATTTGTAGAATATATCTTTTGTTTGATTTAGCAGCTGAGCAATTCAAAACGGTACGAATAGCGTCCGCTGTTCTACCCTGCCTACCAATAATTTTACCAATATCCTCTTTAGCCACTTTCAATTCGATAATATTGGTTTGACTACCTTCCACTTCAGTAACCCTTACCTCAGTTTCATTGTTTACTAGAGCTTTGGCAATGTACGAAACAAGATCCTTCATTATGTCCTCCGAAATACTTCGTGGTTAAATCATACTATATGGAACCACCGGATGGACGGATTTTGTCATAAAAATACCCCCAAATCAAGCTCTTTTCAAATAATTGTTTATTTTTTGAAGTTTTTTTGTTACAAGCATATTAAATATATTTTAATCTCACTAACATGAGTAAATTAGCTATGTTACAAAAAATCCGCAACTTAAATCCTCAAACTCGCGTATAGTACAATGGGCAAATTAACTGATATTCAATTAAATAATTTTCGCAAATTAGTAGAACAAATACCTAAATCAGATCTACACCTTCATTTAGACGGTTCTGTCAGAATGGGAACTATAATCGATATAGCCCACCAAGAAAAAATATATCTTCCCAGCTATACTGAGGATGGTTTAAACGAATTAGTATTCAAAGATAATTACAATAATTTGGAGGAATACTTAAAGACCTTTCAATATTCTTGCGCAGTTATGCAAAGATCTGAACATATCGAGCGTATAGCTTATGAGGTCGCCATTGATAATCAAAAAGAAGGCGTACGATATATTGAAGTTAGGTTTGCTCCCCATCTGCATATACACAACCAATTAGATATGAAGACTATTCTAAAATCGGTAAACAAAGGATTAAAAAGAGCTAAAGATGAGTTTAACCGTAAACCCGAAGTAAGGAAAAGAATAGAACCACCTTTCTATTATGGAATTATTGTTTGCGCCCTAAGATCCTTTGGACGTTACTCAGACTATTATAGCAAGTTTTTTGACGCTCATCCTTTTTCAACACCGAAAGATATATTCTCATCATGTTCATATGAACTGGTTCAAGGAGTTGTAAAATATCGAGATGAACTGGGTATCCCCATCATAGGATTTGATTTAGCAGGAGCAGAAAAGGGCCACCCAGCAGCCTATCACTGGAAAGCATACCAATATGCACATGAAAATTTTCTCCACAAAACAGTTCATGCGGGAGAAGCCTATGGGCCAGAATCTATCTTTCAAGCCATTACTGAACTTCACGCTGATCGAATTGGTCACGGATACTACCTATTTGACATTACCAAAATTGAAGATCCCAGAATTTCAACTAAAAATAAAAAAGAAAAGTATGTTTTAGATTTGAGTCAATATATCGCTGACCGCAGAATTACCATCGAAGTTTGTCTTAAGAGTAATATGCAAACCAACCCTTCTATCAAAAAGTTAAAATATCACGCTTTTCAAAAGATGCTCATGCATAACTTATGCACCACCTTTTGTACTGACAACAGAACTGTTAGTAAAACTACAGTTACCGATGAAATCGTCTTAGCGGTTAACAATTTCAACATCAATTTACATCAACTAAAAAATTCCATAATCTATGGTTTTAAACGTAGTTTCTTTCCAGGAACATATATCTCTAAAAGAAGGTATGTAAGAGACATTATCAATTATTTTGAAAAAATAGTTAAGCAATCACCTCTTACTAGAACCATCTTTAATCCCCAAGGTGGAAGAATCTAACTAGATTGCGTTGAAAAAGCCAATTTCTGCGTTGGCTTCGTCGAAAATTCCTCGCCTAACTGCCATGTTATGTCTCGTCATTTTCTCCTTGCCGCCTTGAACTTGGACTTTTTAGCGCAATCTAACTATTTGTTTCGAGAAATTTTTCGGCCTCTAATGCGGCAGCAGAACCACTTCCAGCGGAAGTAATGGCCTGTCTCCATCTAGAATCCTGAACATCTCCAGCAGCAAAGATTCCTGGTACATTGGTGTGAAAAAATCGATCAGTGATAATATATCCCTGATCATCTAAATCTAATTGCCCCTTAAATATTCCTGTTTGAGGACTGTGCCCAATACCCAAGAACATTCCTTGACAAGGAAAATCACTTAATTCGCCCGTTTTGGTATTTTTTAAAACTAAATGAGTAACTCGATCCTGAGCCGGATCCAATACATCTTCGACCACCACGTTCCATTTCACATCTACTTTATCATTATTAAAAACCTTATCCTGCATAATTTTGGAAGCTCTAAATTGATCCCGTCTAACTATCATAGTGACCTTTGAACAAAACCGAGTTAAAAACAGAGCCTCAGTACAAGCTGAATCACCCCCTCCAATTACCACAACTTCTTTGTCCCTAAAGAAAAATCCATCACAAGTCGCGCACCCTGAAACTCCTCTACCTATTAATTTTTGTTCATTTTCCAATCCCAAGTACCGCGCTTTGGACCCAGTACCAATAATTACGGTATCAGCCAAATATTTATCTTTTCCCGCAAAGATAGAAAAAGGTCTAGCAGAAAAATCGACCTCTGTAACAGTTTTCTCTATGATTTCGGTCCCAAAACGCCTAACTTGCTTTTCCATTCTAACCATTAACTCAGGACCCGTTATGCCTTCAGGAAACCCAGGATAGTTCTCAACTTCAGTGGTTGTCATCAATTGACCGCCTTTTTCCTCTCCGGCAAATAATATAGGCGATAAATCAGCTCTAGAGGTATACAAAGCCGCGGTGTAAGAAGCTGGACCAGATCCTATTATAAGTACTTTATAAACATTTTCTTTATTATTCAGATTTGTCATATTTGTGCCTCATGAAAAATCTTGCTCTTAGGCATAGAAATCCTTTTCTTTAGAGCAAAATAGTTGATAATTTACGAAGCCTTAAGTTGTTGCCGGATTGTTGCCAATTGAACACAAACAACAAATACTTTCATTGCTTCTTCCAACTCATCTATAGGTGGAAAAGAAGGGGCTATACGAATATTACAATCGTTTGAATCTTTTCCTAAAGGATAGGTTGCTCCAGCTGGTGTAATTTTAATACCAACCTCTGAAGCTAACCTAACTACTTCTTTGGCCAACCCAGGTTTAGTATCAAAAGAAACAAAATATCCGCCTTGGGGTTTGGTCCATGTACCATACTCTCCTCCCGACAGATTCTTCTCTAATATATCTTCCACCAAAGCAAATTTTGGTTTTAAAATCTCGGCATGACCTTCCATATGTTTTAACAAACAGTCTTGATCTTTTAGGAATTTATGATGAGTTAGTTGATTCAATTTATTTGGACCAATAGTCTGAATAGCTATAAATTTCTTAAATTGCCCTATATTATAGCTGGACGCTCCCATAAAACTTACTCCGGCACCCGCAAAAGTGATCTTCGAAGTTGAAGCAGTGATAATGATATGATTTTCGGTCCCTATTTCTTTAGCCGCGTGCATAAGATTATTTAGCTTGGGTCGATTAACAAAATCTAAGTCATGAACAACATAAGCATTATCCCACATGACACGAAAATATGGATCATTTTTTTTTAGTTTGGCTATCCGATATACTGTATCAGCCGAATAAATATGACCAGTAGGGTTAGAATACTTAGGCACACACCAAATACCCTTAATTGAGTCATCCTTCTCAACCAGGTCCTCAATTATATCCATATCAGGACCATCATCATTAAAAGGGACCGCAATCATTTCAATACCAAGTTGTTCACAAATCTTAAAATGACGGTCATAACCAGGAGAAGGACATAAAAATTTGGGACCTCCAGGAACATTCTTCCAAGCTGAATTAATACCATCCACTCCAAAATGATGGCAAAAAAGCATATAATTATACATTGTATTAAGACTACTATTTCCTCCTACCAACACTTCATCAATTTCTACCCCGGTTAACCAGGAAGCTAAAGGCTTTAGTTCACCAATTCCGTCTAGGCCACCATAGTTCCGCGTATCGACCTTACTTTGAGTTCGATAATCATCGCTTATATTCCGCAATAGTCCATTAGATAAATCTAATTGCTCTGGACTCGGTTTGCCTCGTGTAAGATCCAGTTTTAGGTTTTTATCCTTAAATTGTTGATATAATTGCGATAATGATTGTTCTTTTTTCTCTAGGTCAGTATCGTTATGAAATGAATTAGTGGTCATATATTACTCCCATTATTGATATAATCTTAACAACACCCCCTCCAAAGGCAAATCATGATAGCAATATCAAACATCTTTTGTCAATAAATGTGTCTTTAACTTTTTTTATTTCAAATCAAAAAAAACTAAAGTCAGTGAAATTTTTGACGAAGTATCATTTAGAAGAAACTACAGGGGTTCGAATGGCAGAAAAAAATAAAACAAATAATCAAAAAGCCTCCGAAGAAAATAAAGCTGATGCTGCAATAAAAGAAGTTAAAGTTGAAAAAGATACCAAAGCTGAAAAAGAAGCCAAAAAATCAAAAGAAAAGGAACCAGCTAAAACAGAAAAAGAGAAAGTTATTCCTATAGATAAAAAAGAAGCAAATAAGAAATCGGAAACGGGATCCCCTGAATCAGAAAAAATACAAAATGAACTACAAGAGTTAAAGAAAAAGGATATGGAAAAAACTGAGAAAGTTGAAAAAGATTTACAAGATAAAATTTTAGAAAACAAGAAACTGTCAGAAGATCTTAGCTATTATCAATTTCGAACCACCCAACAAATCACCAAGTTGGCCAGTACTATTGAGGATAAAGAAAAAACTCTGGAAATAATGACCAGCGAGTTAGATCACTATAAAAGACGTACCTCCGAACTAGATATTATCAATTTTGAAATGCGTACTTTATTAAAAGCCGGGACAGGATTTAGTGAAATTTTGAATCTAAATAAATTATTAAATGTATTTATCGCGGTTGTTCAAGAAAAATTTGGAGTAAAAAAAGCATCAGTACTATTATACGAAGAACTCCAACCAGGTCAGGTTCATTATCAGGTAAAAGCCTATGATGGTCATGATACTATGTATATGAATCCCGATGGAGAAGAAGAAGAATTATTCTTACTGAAGCTACCTAGAAGAGATGGACTTCTTTGGCAATCCATCCAACAAGGAGATGTATTAAGCGTTCGTGATTTGCAAAACGAATCAAGATTCAGCGAAGCATTTAAAGCATATAGGCTGGATGTGTTGGATGCTGATATATGGTGCCCTATTATTAAAAACGGTTTTGTACTTGGAATACTCACCCTGGGACCCAAATCAGATGGATCTCCCATCGAGGAAAGTGAATACCAGTATATTCAAGACTTATCTGCCATAGTTGCCACTAATATTGATTCTACCTTAAAATTTGAAAAAACTAACCGAATTCTAGATAATATCAAAACTCTATATGATGTTAACCAACAACTAGCCAATGTCCAAGATTTTAAGAAACTTTGTATAGAGACCATCAAAACAGCTTGCGAAGCAGTAAAAGCTCAACGGGCCAATATGATGTTAGTTGATCAAGACACAGGCAAATTAACGGTAAAAGTAGTATGGGGAGACTTGCCCGTAACCATTAGAGATAATATAAATCATGGTTTTGGAACTGTACCTAAATCATTCGATATTGGTGAAGGAGCTGCCGGACTATGTTACAAAAAAGGACGCACTATACGAATTAACGACAAAAGTAAAATCCCACAGGTAAGTAATCAGGTAGTATTTGCGATTATGTCAGTACCTATGTTAAGGGATGGAAAAGTTTTGGGTGTGATCAATTGTACCAATAAAGTAAAAATAGAAGATGGGGACCTTGTTGTTGACACTCTGGAACGTTTTACCGAAGAAGATGAACAATTAATGTTTGGATTGGCAGATCAAGCAGCTACTAATCTCCAAAAAGCCAAACTGTACAATGCTTCTATCACCGATAAGATGACAAAATTATTTAACACCAGACACTTTGAATTTACCTTTGACGACTTATTGAGACATTCAGTAAAAACAGATGAACCTCTGGCACTATTGATTACCGATATTGATAAATTCAAAAACTTCAATGACACATATGGACATAAAGCTGGAGATATGGTTCTTAAGAGTGTCGCGACTTGCATCGCCAAATCAATTAGACGCAACACCTCAGACATCTGTTTTCGTTACGGTGGTGAAGAATTCTGCATGCTCTTACCTAATACTCAGCTAGAAGATGCTTTAAGGGTGGCCGAAAGTGCCCGTAAATTAGTACAAAAAACCGAATGTGATTATGAGGGCCAAATTTTGAAAGTTACTATTTCTATTGGGGTTGCAATTTCTCCAACTAATGGAACATCTACTAAAGAAGTTTTTGAGGTAGCTGATAAATGTCTATATGACGCTAAAGAAGGTGGTCGTAATCAAGTGCGCTATATAGCCGCCAGTGGTGAGTTTGAAAAATACGTTGAGGATGACGAAGAAGTCATTGAACAACCAGCGGCTGCACCTAAAAAAATACCAACTAAAGATGAGGCTCCTAAACCCAAAGAAGAAGAACTTGCCAAAACTGGTTAGTAATTTGATGAAACCAGTTTCTTTGACTAAGTTAAACCGTAAAACTATTAATATAATTCTCATCTAAATCGTAAATATTCTCTTTTAAACAACGCAAGGCTCTTATACGAATCTTTTCATCATTATTATTTATCGATTGCTCTATAAAATCGGGATTGTTTAGTAAAAAATTCTTCATGGTTCGGGTAGGATCTTTTATATAATTCAAAACCATTTGAGCCTGATCAAATGATATTTGATTTAGTTTATGCGCACGTTCAAAAGTTTCAGTCGAAATACTAAAAACAGCCCTAGTTTTGATATTTTGTGCCGTTAGATTTTCTATTCCTCCTTCTCCTCTATCAACTATAGTAAGAGTTGACTTCATCTCAAGTTCATACTTGTTTAAAAAAGGTATCCAGTATTTTAAATAACTAGAAGCTTGAGTAGTAAGATCAACAACATGCAATACTTTTTTACCTTTTAAATCTTCAGGTACTTTATTTTCATCTAATAAAGAAAATGAACCATTTTTTCTTAAAACAACCCTTCCATTCTTATAAATAAACAGATGGGGCAATTTCAATTTATGAGCTAAGATTATTGAAAAGAACCAATCTCTTCTTTCTCCACCAGAAATATATTGAATCTCGCTCAAAGAATAATATTCTTTAATATAATCAGTCAGACTATCAATAAAGAAGGGATATATCTCTTTATTTTTCTCATATTGAATATGAATATATTCAGAAACCAATTTAGCGCATTTTGTCAAATGCCCCTTATTTAATTCAATCTTTTCTAATAGATCGTTAGCAACTTTCTTACCATTTAATAGAAAATGAGTATTAACAAAATAGGGACCGATAGTTCCAGAGGTGTACCAAAAAGGATTTTGAGGTTCACTTATTTGTAGTGCCCCCGCTTCTAACAACCAAGAAAAAACTTTATCTTCAAATTCTTGTTTCATATCCCAAGATTAATATAATGAAGTTGGATCAGAGTCAAACTGGTTTTTTAATTTAAAACTGACAATCGCATTTTATTATAGTTAAAAAGGATATTCTTGAATTGAAGAATAACGGACTTCCAATATAATTGACAGGCTTTAATAAGAAAGGTAAGATAAGTCTAATTATCCTTAGAATAATTTACATGGTATTAACCATCACCTTTTAAAGGTATTAGCTTTTTTGGGTGCGTAAATGCAAAAAAGAAGATTACGAAATCTTTTAATAGAACCATTCAAACAGATAAAAATTGGAATAAATTTTATCATTCTAAATTTTCTTTTTGGTGTTATAAGTGCTGGTGCTTTTTATTATTTCATTCACGATTATTACCAAGTTGTTTTCAACATGTTTAAATTAATTAAGCTACCACCCGAAATGTCTATGGCTCTTGCCAATCAGGCCAATAATATTCAATTTTCAGCTATTGTAATATTAGCAACCGTTTGTCTGACATTTATACTTATGACCTTTTTATTTGTTTTAAAATGGACCCACAGAATGTATGGCCCTGTATCCTCCATCAACAGGCAATTAGAGAAAGCTATTCAAGGACAAGATATAGCCTGGATAGAGTTAAGAAAAAATGACGAGTTCCAGGAAACAGCACGCCTAGTGAACCTACTCTTAAACCAAACTGAAAAAACCAATTCACCAACTGAACAAAACGAACTACCACAAATGACGCTCCCCGCAGCAAGCTGCGGGGTATCCGGGTGCTAGAACATTGTTAA
>CAZJDM010000139.1:0-11176 GCA_964544765.1 uncultured bacterium | reverse complement strand
CACGACGGGTGAGAACTGGGGGCCGGATTAGAAATAATTCGGTCTACCACCTGATTTAAACTGGAAGGCTATATCAAAATATAGTATCATAATAAAGGCGACTGCTTCGTCCTAAAGAGGTTAGGGCGTTTTCTGAATTCATTTGGAGATAATTTAATGAAGAGCCTTGTATCTTTACTGGCGATATTATGCTGTATATTTATTAGTCTTTTAGTTCATTCCCATCTTAAAGCAGCTGTTATTCCAACTGTCATTGAGATGAGCAGTGATCCGGTAGCTGTTTCTGATTTTAAAGATTTTCCCAAAAAAATAACGTTCTACATATCCTTAAAAAATATGGGTAAGCTGGAAATTATTCAAGCTTCAGTAGGACCTAAGGATGATAAAAAAGACTATGAATCGAATTCTAATGAGACCCAATATCAATTAAGTTTATTTTTAACTCTTCCTGGTAATTCTACGCATATTACATGTGGGAACAACACTACCTGTAGTAAATTTTATTTTACTCTTTCTGATAATGAAGGTTTTGATCAGTGGATCAGTAAAAAAGATCAAGCCGATGCAGCATTAGATTTCCAATTTAAATTTCATTTTGAAGGAAGAGAAAATCCTATAACCACCTCATATTCTATAACCAAGGATATAAATCCCCCCATCGAACAAGTGGATGTTACCAAGGTTTCTGGGGTTGATGAACATATAGTTGTTTCCTGGACAAAACCCAAGGATAACAAGATAAAATCCAAAGATAACCAAAAAGATGTGGTTGACGGATATGTTATTTATTATTGGTATCTTCAGGAAATAGATAGAGCAGGATTGAAACAGGAACTTGCCGAAGAATGTTTAAATGATTTAAACGTTGCTGATAGACACCTTAATAACATTGAAGTTCTTGAAGGGAGAAAGTCCTTTGATTGTTTAGAATCGTGTGATTTTGATGCTATAAAGACAAAACACTCCCCTTTGCAAATGATGGAAGAGTCTGAGGATTCGGATGAAGCAATGATTAGAGGGTTAGAGAATGATAAGCGAGTTGCTTTTATAGTATTATATAAGGATCAAGTGGGATTGATTGGAACCGCTCGTCCAGAAGAGGGGGCCAAACCTCAATGTTATACCGCAAAGCCGGTTCAAACGTTCTCCTTAGGAGAGTTTTATGGTTTGACTGATGAGCAAAAATTTACCGAAGCCTATTGTTTTATAGCTACAGCTACTTATGGATCTGCCTCAGAATCGCATGTATTGGTTTTTCGTAAATTTAGAGATCTAATTTTAGAGAAGTATTCTTTAGGTCGACTGTTTGTAAAAGCTTACTATCAATATAGTCCCAGAATAGCTGCTTTCATTCAAGATTCTCCGGGATGGCGTTTAGCATTCAGAATATTATTATACCCCTTTTATTTACTTGCATTATTGGCGTTGTCTTTAAGCTCATTTTCCGGTTGGGGAATTTTTGGGATCTTTGTGATGTCAACACTGATTTTATTTACGGTTCTAGTTATAAGTGCGTTTCTGCTAATAAAGAAGATGAATAAATTGGTTTCAATCAGAAACCGAAAAGCTTTAATGCCTATACTTTTTATAGTTTCTTTTTTCTTTTCTTTTATTGGGCCGGCTGAAGGATTAGGTGATTTACTGCAATGGAATAAATCTAAAGATAGAAGGAGTATTGCTATTAGTGGGGGATTACCTAAATATACCAAGTTTGGGAACATTGTTAAAATGGAAGGAATTAGGGGGGAACAGGTTCCTCGTGAAAAAAGTCCATATGAAGCTGTTTTTGGTAAGCCTAATGCTTATATTATGCTTCAATATGAATATTATCTATTTAATTTTTTTGGAAAACTTGGGATAGGTGGATATTTGGGGTTTTGTTCTGACAAGGGGAAATCTTTAGTTTTTAGAGATGTTAGTTCAAATCAAATTGATAGATATAGTGAAATAGATGAGTTTACCAACATATTTTTATTTCCTTTTAGTCTTTATCTGTCATATAAATTTGATTATCTGGCGGAGTCATATTTCACCCCTTATGTAAATATTGGATTTCAAGAAATTGTTTTTCGTGGGAAAAAGGGATTGGATGGATTTCGTGGAAATCGTAAGGGTATAATTTGGTCTGTAGGTGCTTGGATAAACCTAGATTGGATACAACCAACCATAGCCGCTCAAATGGAGAATTTCTACAGTATAACTAACTTACATTTTTTTGCTAATTATTCAGTTTTTATGAATAGCATCGGAAAAAGTTCTCTTGATGAAAAAGAGAGAGAATTTGATCTTTCATATAATATGATAACGTTTGGTATTATTTACGAATTGATGTAAGCTGTCTTGATGTATAACTATCTTTTAATAGTTTCTTTTGATGGTTCCAATTATCATGGCTGGCAAATTCAACCTAATGGTAAAACGATTCAAGGTGTTTTAGAAGACAAGCTTGGGGTGATATTTAATCAGAAAATATCAATACTGGGATGCAGTCGAACTGATGCTGGGGTGCACTCCAAAGGATTATTGGCTAATTTTAGTATCAATAAACGTATGGAAGAAAGTTCTTTATTAAAAGGGCTTAATTCCTTATTACCTGATGATATTGCTATTAGAGAATGTGAAATTGTTTCTCCTGATTTTCATCCAATAAAGAATACCTATAAGAAAATATATAGATATAGAATTTATAATAAAATAATCAGAGATCCCCTAAAGCGTCATTATGCATGGCATATATCCTATGAGTTAGATTGGGATAAAATGAAAGATGCTTGTAAGGTGTTATTAGGAAAGAATGATTTTGCCGCTTTTATGGCTACAGGTTCTCAGGTTCAATCAACCATTCGTACTCTCTATAATGTATGGTTCGAAAAAAATAATGATTTCTATGATATTTACTTCGAGGGCGATGGTTTTTTAAAACAGATGGTTCGTAACATTGTAGGTACACTGGTTGATATAGGCAGAGGTAAAATAGCTTCTCCAAAATTGAAAGAAATTTTAAGTTCCAGAGATAGAAAAAATGCCGGTGTAACTGCTCCGGCTCATGGTCTTACCTTAGAAGAAATATTTTATCAAAAAATTTAACTCTGTTTTACTTCTATTTTGATCTCATGATACAATCAATATTAAGAAAATTAAGATAAACGATAATTATATTAAAATAGTGAGAATAATATGATGGAATTTTTTAAATTTTTTCTGATCATTTCTTTATGTCAATTGATACCCACTATGATTTTTATGTCGTTAAATCATTTGGTACCTATTCATGATTTAACAATATTACAATTAGGCTGTTTTGGTTTGTTATCCACGATGGCAGCTATGTATTTTTATTCTAAGGAAGAAAAACTGAAAAATAAACTAAATGACGCGCAGGTAACAAACAGTTCAATCAAGGAAACTTTGACCAATAATTGGCCCATATTAGTAGATGATTTAAATTCTCAAATAACCTCGTTAATTGAAGACTTGGAAACTAAACCACAAATGGAACAGTTCAAGTTAAAACTAAAAGAGCTGGCTAAAAAAATTAAAAAGGCATCTTAATAGATGATTAATTTTGAAAGTAAGATGAGCAAACTTAACATTTAGCGAAAAAAATCTTTTTGATAGATTGGAGTAGCAATGGAAGTAAGAGTAAATCAAAATAGAATTTTGGGTGATTTTAATAAATATATTAATCTTGAGGATCTGGTGAACAGTCTATGCTTTAAGGAACAAGAAAAAGGAAATGTTATCACCAAAATTGTTGTTAATGGCAAGGATTGTACTAATAAGGGTAGCTCCTTTTTTAGATCCACTCAGACCGATGAGGTTATATCTCTGGAGGTGATTACCGAAAATCCCTTTTTGCTGGCTAAAGATAATTATGTAGTTGCTTTAGATATTCATAAGGACGCCATGTATCAACTGGATAAAATTATTTCGTTTTTGATGAATAATTTTAAAGAAGGTTATCGAGACATTAGTAGCAGCTTTTTTGAGAATATTGGCCTTTTTATAAATTTAGTAATAAAACCTAAAGATTTACTATCATTGGAAATGGAATTAATTGAGTTTGAAAGTACCAAGATATCTGTCTTAATACAGCAATTGTTTGATTGTATTCGAGATCTGGAAGATCAGTATATTAACAGCTCTGATGTGGTATTTGCTAAGTGGCTCCAGGATAATTTTAAACCTATTTTTCAGAAATGGGAAAAAATTGTTCGTTATCTAATTCATGAACTTAGTAAGATGAATAGTTAGTCGGTTAGCTTTGCTACTTTATGGACCCACAACCGGAGTAGCGTTTCTAGAAGGAGTTGCATTAACTGGAGAATAGAACTGCATTCTCGTACCATTAGTAGCAGCACCACATCTAACAACCGAACCGCGACGAGTATAACGCTGACATAAATATCGTGGATTAGAGAGAATATACTGACTTCCGCTATTTAGTCTCACTATTCTTTGAGAATTTTCAAAATTGGGAGAATAATATCCGGGAGGTGCCCGTGGTTGTTTAGGACCGTCAAAATTTTCTATTCCTCTTATCAAGTCTCTTGCATTATTTACTGCACCTACTGCTTTCCTGATACCACCGGTAGAATGGCTAAACTCGCCTCCTTGTATTGCTCCATGAGCTAAGGAGTCAACCGTGGTTCCCAAATTTAGACCACCGGATAGTACACCTAAATAATCTTTGTTATCAATTGAGTGTTTAAGACCTACGACGGTGTTGGCAGCACGTACTCCTTGGGCAATAGTACCGAGACCAGTAAGCGTACCACTTGTACTGTTGAACATAAGGTCTGAATTAGCCATTCCCACCAAACCCAAGGCAGAGCCAGCGATTCCCAAAATATTTTTTTGTTCAATGGCTCTAACTAATCCAACTCCCAATGTTGCAGCTTTTACTCCGGTAGCTATAGTTGCTAAAGTAGATCCTGCCGCAAAAGCTGCCGGCATAGCCAAGGCAGCCAAACCTAAAACAGGTGCCGCAATTGCTAGGAAGGGAGCAGCTACTTTAGCGATCTTTTTAACGACTTTAACAACTTTCTTAAATACTTTTCCTATCCCTTTAAAAATGGATCCAATAAATCCACCAGCTACCAAATTGGCACCGCTTACGAGGTCGAACATATAACCCGTACCCATAAAGGATAGTACCATTCCTACCTTGGTTCCTTTAGCGGTTGCCAGCAATGCTTCACCTAATTGAGACGCTGACAATTCCTGGTTTTCGCCATGATTGGTGTTTTGACAATCTTCGACGGAATAAAAACCTTCTTTTCCTTCTACGGGAACATACTGAGTATAGCAAAATAATTCTTGGAAGGTGTCTCTTAGTTCGGTTATTTCTTGCACCATAGCTGCGGGATTTTTATTATAATCTTTAACAAGTTTCTCAATGAATAGGTCCCTTTCATATGCTAACAACAGTTTTTCATTTTTATTGAGTGTCTGAGAACCAGCTATCTTGTATTTTTTTAATTGAACGGCCCACATATCAGGTTGGCGATTATCTCTACTAACTAACTCTTTTAGCTCCCTAATTACCGTTTCTTTGTTCTCTTTAGGATCTTGATATCGATTAGCAAAGGTGGTTAAGAGATCTTTTATTGACTTATCTGTAGTATGTACTTCTCTTTTGCCTTTGACTACATCCACATAGACTTGTATCAAGTCTTCATCAACGTTAGGGGGTAAGACGTGATCTTTATCCAATCCAGACATGATTATGTCCCAAAGACCCCATACATCCAGATATAGGAAGGTTCTAGCTAGCAATAATCTTGATTCAGCTTTTTGCTCTTCATTCAAGTGATCCATTTCATTGATAGCTTCATAATTGGTCACAAAATAATTCATGACATTATATTCTTGTTCTATATAATCAGACAGCCATACTCCATGTTCCGGGTTAACCAAATTAATAGGAATCAACTCTGGATTCAGTTCAACGCTGTCCGGGAGATCTGTTATGAGATTTTTTACGGCAAAGTTGAAAGCTTCAAGCTCTTGATAACGATCAACGGTTTGCATAGCAAATGTTGATTCTAGCGTAGAATCCTCATTAAATTTTTCACCACATTGAGGTGTTAATAGACCTATGGAAAAAATGAGTAAAATTGATAAGAGTTTTTTCATTTTTATTACCCTCTTAATTAATATTCGGAATTTGGTGTTATTTATAAAGGTAATCGATGAAAAGTCGTCTAATCGGTTGATTTTAATCAGGTTATTTAGCCGGGTTTTATGTAAGAATTTAAGTAAGATAAAAATAATTAGATATTACGGTGTGTTATAAGAAAGGGCAGGTATAAATACTAATTAATTCGCGGTGATATCTAATATAAATTGAGCCATCCAATCCGCGATTTGATAATTAGAGGGGCTTTTTTTCAAAAAATAATTACTGATCATATCAGCATCGGTTACAACAAAAGTATCTTGATTATTGAAAACTAACCAATAAGGTCCTTCAGGAACATCAGATGATGGCCTGGTGGAAATAGACAGATTCTTTTGATAATTGTAATGCCCAATATTTTCAATAGGAACGTCTTTTCTTTTGTAATAGCTTTTTTCCATGTCCTCTTTCCAAGGTACCCTTTCATCTAAACCAAATGCTACGGGATTGTAAAAAGTATCTTGGTCACTTATTAATAATCCTTCTTCGGTTGGTAATGACCTTATTAATCCCGATCTTTTGATTAAGATGCTTTTATCATCACCAAGTTCAATGTTAAAAGATGTTTCCTCATTTAAAAAAGTATCTGGTTTCACTCTCATCAGTGTGCCTGGAAGAAAATCTAAATCACGTGACTCAAGTACTTTAACAAAAAAAGGAGGTGAATTTTCTTTAAGACCAAGTTCTCTGAGTGCCATAGCACTGTCGGTATAGTCATCTAACTTACTAAAAGAATCTCCTACGACAATGATCTTATTGAATCGGTCTTGGTAAGAAGAAGGTTCATAGAGATTATGTAAAAACATTATGTCTGCATTGTCAGGTACATCATCAAGCTTACTGGTAAACTTAAAATTGATTTTCTTGTTATTTAAATACTTGAAAAATTGAAAAAAACCATCCAACTCAGAGTCAATAAATCCTCCTATTCCACCAGTATAAACCCATATTAGGGGAGAATCATTGCCGAAATTCTTAAGTTGCTTAATGATTTCAGTAGGCGCATTGCTTGGTGATTGTTTTAAATGATTGGTTCCAAACCATTTAAACAATTTTTCAACTAAGCAGGCGTTACCTCCATGATTGATCCCAAATTGTTGGTACTCATTATTACCATTAAAAAAGAACTCTGAATCCGCAACTGCCAAAATTTTTCCTGTCTTTTGATACGCGGCTATTATGTCAAATTTATCTGATATGATTTTAGTATTTTTGCCATTACTTATTTCAATGGTGGGTGAGGCGTAAAAATGAAACTTTTCGCATCCGAGTATTTTTGATGAATCCTCTAACCATGTATTATCCTCATATTCAATGGCATCCCAATCGAAAGCTATTTCAAATTTTTCAAGCATTGGGTTTTGTAGTCCAGAGGATACATTGTATACATCTTCATGTTCTCCTAAGATGAGCAAATTTCCGCCTTTATATATGAATTCAAATACACCATCAATCTCTTTTGGTTGATAGGTCTGATACTTACTAACAGTTAAAAACAAAATATCATTTGTATTAGCTATTTTAAGAACATCAGTTAGTGGCGCTTTTGATAATATTGGTCTAAATCCGTTTTTGATAAGTATTCTAATGAACTCACTACCACCTACTACTCCGGTATCTTTTAATAACCAGGCTAGTTGCCTATAACTATCAATAAAGATTCTACTAATTTGAGACGATTCTTTTGACGCTCTTATAGGTATTTCGTTTTTACATGTATAGAGTAACGGTACAATTAAAAATACAATCCAATAAATTAACCGCATTTTTCAATCCTTATATTTGTGTTCAATTGTGGAAAATATTAATTTTATTCTTAGTAGTATAACTTATTAATTATAGTATATCTTTTGAGCTGTGTGTTTGAAAGTTTAAAGCACTTTATTTTGAGATGTCTATTGATTTAAAAGGAGGGGATTTGCTTTTGGTACAAAAGCTTTCGATTTCTACGAATCTTAAGTTTGTTATCTAACTATTATTGAGGATAATGTCAATAAAAAACTGGCCAACCAGTCATTTTTATTTTTACATGCCTTGTCCTAATAAAATTCCAGGGTATCCTTTAGTTCTTAACATAAACTCAGCACCTTCTGTAGGGGTAACCACCACGCCGAATACCATGTAATAAAAGGTTTCCATTTGTGGTTTGGTAACATACCAATTAAGAATTTGAAATTCGACATCCGCACTACCTGGGCCATCATAAAAGGAGGTTAATTTTGCTTTTTCAATTGTCTCACCTACGTCAATCTCATTTACCGGAGTATAAGAAGGGTGAAACGGTTTATTATCCTCATTAAAGGCTCGAATTTGTTGTTGATTACCTAAATAGGCTATAGGGGTCCATGCCTGATTATAAAACCAGACAAAGGTTTTAATGGTAGCGTCCTCGGGAATTACTGTATCGTCTATGCCAGTATTTTGCATGTCCTCAACTTCCGGATCGTCATTTGCATCATAAGTGCTTTTAATACAGGCTCTTAGAGCTAATCTTTCTAAATCATCTCGTTCTTCAACCGCAGTCTGGGTGGTTCGATAAAAGGCAAAACCTTTGGTAGCAAAATCTTGATCAATATTAGTGTTACAATTGGTGTCTTCTGCATCACATTGTACCTCTAGGCCTACCTGTGCTTTAAGAACATCCCATCTTCCTGGTAGGCACCAGTCTATGGGAGGAGGCGCGTCAGAACTTTCTGGTGCTGGAGGTGGAGATGCAAGTGTAATTGATAATTCAGGAGGAGTTACGGTAAAACTAGCTCCAATTATATTTTCATTGACATCAGGTGTTTCTTGATCATCTGAAGTGATTCCGGTAATACGATAGGTATTAAGCAATAGATCAGTTAATTGGATATCAAAGGTTAAGTTAAGATAAAAATTGCCTGATGCATAGTATTGAGCTGCTTGGGATGGAGGTGTTATTGTCAAGTAAGATGTCATTGCGCTATCGCATGAACCGAATTTAGCTTCATCTTCGGTGGTGATACCGCAAGCAGTTTGAATTTGCTTAACAGTGCCAAATTGCATAATTCCGGGGGGATTACCTTCAACTGTTCCCGCAGTTTCACCTACAGCGACGGTGATAAATCCATCTGTAGAGCTAAGGGAAGGTTGGGAAACCGTTCCATAATTATTAACCTTAATTTTGGATTTGACGTTAATATCAAAGTAAGCATTGGCCGGATCTATGTCTTCAGGTGGATTAATCATTTCATTTTCGATTTCAGTTAGTTGTAGTTTGGTTCCAGCAATGGTATCAGTACAGGAATACTTATAGTAGTCTACAGTACCATGGGAAATGAATCCTCTAACATTGGTAAGAGGCTGTAACTTAGTAGCTTGTGCTTCAGTATCATTTCCAACTGTTCCATCAGGATTAGGTGTTTCGTCTTCGGAAGTATTAATAAATGTCTCGAGAGAAGGGTCGGGTTCGGCATGGATACCAAAGGAGTATGCTGATTCATTTAATCCTTCAGAAGCAGAAATCACCATAATATATTGGTGAGCATTATCACCGGTTAAACAAGGTAGTGTAATATTTTTTATTCCAGAAGATCCTAATTCATAATCCCAATCAACATTGTGAGAAAATCGGACCAGTTTTCTATCTTCACCTATTATGAATCCCATTAGATTACCAGTACTGGAAAGAGTAGCTTTTCTGGCCAAGTTGACCAACATAGCGCTACCGTAAACAGTTAAGTCAATTTCGTTAATAAAGATATTAATTCTTTCAGCACTTATAATTACTTGTAGTCTTAGGGTTCTTTTTTCGCTGCGTATAGATTTAACTTTAAATTTGACATCAATCGGATCAGCCTTTTCTCGTGATTCCAGCGTCCCAATAATACCGTAGTGTCCTTCTAGAAACTCGATTCCTCCATCGATGGTGGTAATGTAATAATATGCACCACTAGCTTTTTCAGTTCCGATGTTTTCAATCTCTAGTTTAGCGGTATATTCATTTTCGGAGAAATAATAATCGTTTTCCTCATCTTTAATTTCTGCTCGAAAGGAGTATGGGATGTTTTGATAAACGGTCACGGTTCCGGTATTGGTCTGTTCGCTTTCGCTAGTAGTATTGAATGATATCTGATCTCTGGTGATTTCTTCACTATGCACTAATTCGGCTGTTTGAGCCTGTTTACCTTCTATTTCGATAACTACTTCATATTCTATTCCTGTCTGTAAGTTATCTGCTTCCCAGGTACCATCAGGTTTTACAACCGCTATTACAACAGAATTATTCTCAGGGTTGACCAGTTTTACTTTGACTTTGGAGTAATCGTTAAATTGTTCACTATCTTTTTGGGTAGGGATGGCAATATAATTTTCATCGTCACTTGTTTGCGGTGATACTTCTTCTGAAGGACCTGATTTAATAACCAAACGACCAGTCATTTTACCATTATTTATGCCATATCGATTTAAGATATATATTTTATCATCATCTTGCAGGGATGCTTGATTAGGACCTGTATAATTGAGGATCAGTTCTCTGGTATTATCAACCTTAAAGATATAGTTTTCATCCTCATCTAGTTTTTTAAATTTAGCTTCAACGGTTTTATTCTTTTCCTGCCAAACGATTTTTTTACTGTAAATACGAAATGACTGGTCGGCTGCAACTCTTTTCCATAAACCATATTCATCACTAATAGGAGCGGTAACAACAACTTTATCGTCATCATCTTTTTTGGTATCTTCTTTAGCTGTACTATCTGTCTTGTTGGTTCCTTCTGAAGATGGCAAATCTGACTCATCTTTACATGATGTAGCTGCGAAAAGCGATAATGCAAAGATGATGACAGTTAACCAAATGAATTGTTTATTTATTTTTAGCATATTTGGCTCCTAAAGATAAGGAAATCTGAATGTATTTCTCTCTTTATTATATATCGGTATAATAAAAAAAATATTAATGAGAAAATAGGCGTCAAGTAGGCTGATCAAATCTCCACATTTAAGCAGCACGACATCTTTCGTAAGGCCTGA
>CAZJDM010000138.1:0-11190 GCA_964544765.1 uncultured bacterium | reverse complement strand
ATTTAGTTTCAAGACCAGCAATTTTCTTAGATCGTGATGGGGTTTTAAATGAACCCATTCCCTATATTAACTCTGTCGAAAAACTAATAGTATATCCATTTGTCAGCAATACCATCAAAAAAATAAATGAGTCTCAGTTTCTTGCGGTTGTAATAACCAATCAACCTGTAATAGCTAGGAATGATTGTACGGTCGATGTTTTAAATCAAATTCACAAGAAGCTTGAAACCGAGGTAGGGCGATTTGGAGCCAAGTTAGATGGTCTTTATTATTGTCCTCACTCTCCCGATTTTGAAGGACAAAGAAATGAATTGAATATCAATTGTGATTGTCGAAAACCTGAAATTGATATGGTAAAGAGGGCTCAAAAAGATTTAAATATTGATTTAAATCTTTCTTATATAATTGGTGATTCTACTAGAGATATTTGTTGTGGTAATCGAGCGGGATTAAAAACGGTAGGTGTGAGAACTGGAAATGCATGTAACGATGGAAAATATCAATGTGAAATAAATTATATGTTTGACAATGTGGAAGAGGCAGTGGATTTTATTTTAGGAGTCAAGTGAGGTAAAAAAAGCAACTTAATCAGACGTTTTAAAATGCAAATCAAAAAAGGCTTTCTGGTTCAAAACACCTAAACTTCCATTTTTAACACTTTCTTCGTTAAACTCTGTTACTTGATCATTATTTTGTTGGCCGAGGTTTTGATTTTCCGTGTTGGATTTACTTCTCCAAATTGTCAGTGGGACTGGATTTTTGACATGGCACCTTAATTCAACCGGTGTTGGATGATCAGGTAGAAGCGCGATTTGCACATCTAAATTTCGTTTTTCTATTTCTTTTATTATAGGGGCTAGAAGTCGGGAATCGAGATCATTTATTACCTTAATTTTAAGATCTAATTCACCATCGTGTCCAGCTTCATCAGCGGCTTCTACATGTAAATAGATATAGTCATAATTTTCCAGCGCGTTAACCGCAGCTTGAGCCTTTCCTTCATAATTGGTTTTATAATTTCCGGTAGCTCCTTTAACCGGAATAATATCCATGCCAGCATATATACTCAATCCTTTAATTAAATCAACGGCGGTAATAGTTGCTCCTTTCAATCCCGTAAGTTCTTCGATAGGTTTCATTTTAGGCTTATCTCCAACTGCCCATGGCCAGATATAGTTGGGATGTTTAGTATCTTCTGATTTTCCTTGATTATAAGGTACATTGGTTAATACTTCTTTTGAATCCATGATCAACTTGTTTAATAAGTCAGCAGTGTCCTTAGCTTCCATGTTGTCAGGTTTGATCATTAATTCATCTAAGGTTTCGCCGATGTGATCATGGGGTGGCCAGCAGGTAACATTAGGGTTTCCTTGGTTAAGAACTAATAAATGGCGATAGTGAATACCTTGATAAAAACGGATGTTGTCATTGCCTAATTTTTCATTAAGGGTCTCGATAAATTGCTTGGCTTCATTTACTTCTAAATCACCGCCGGAATGACTACACATTTTACCATCTTTAATATAAACCAGGTTACATCGTAGAGCTAATTGTTGATCAGAAAGATTTATTCCCAAACTGGCTGCTTCTAATACTCCCCTTTGACAAAAGTTTTCTTTTGGATCGTAACCCATTATAGAAAGATTGGCTACTTCAGATCCCGGAGGCAGATCCTGGGGTACGGTAATAAAAGTCCCTGTTCGACCCTCTTTGGCTAATTTATCCATATGTGGAGTATTGGCTACCATTAAGGGGGTTTTATTTCCCAGTGATTTAATAGAGTAGTCAGCAACCCCATCAATAACTATAGTTAAACGTTTCATTGATTTAGTCTCCTTTTAATCTTCTTAAAATACAGTGGCCATGATGTTGTTCCTCTTTTTAATTCTAATCTACTTAGTTTCCCAATTGACAAGGTAATCGCGAAAAGCTTCATAACTAGCTGGAATTTGATCATAAGATTCCTCTAGAGAATCAAGTTTTTCTAAACTAGGAGGAACAACCGGAGATGCGTTTAAGATATTATTAATTTCATCAGGAAATTTGGCGGGATTAGCTGTTTCCAAACTAACACAGGTTATTTCATCATCTTTTGGATTTTGATTAAGATACTGTTCTAAACCATGCCATCCCACGGCCCCATGTGGCTCTATGATGATTTTGTTTTTTTCATACATATCTTTGATGGTTTGTCTGGTATCGGTATCGTTTACAGAATAAGAAAAGATAATATCACGCATCTTATCTAAGTCAGGAAGAGTATGGATTTGACCTTTTTCATCCATATGACCACCAAAAATATCGACAAGTCGTGCTAGGTTACTAGGATGACCGACATTCATAGCGTTAGAAATACATTTTTTAGAGGGTTCAATTTTTTGGTATTGACCTGTATGCAAAAAATTAGGGAACTCATCATTGGCATTGGTAGATATAACAAGTTTTTTAATAGGTAAACCCATTTTCCAGGCTAAAACTGATCCCATCATATCACCAAAGTTGCCGGAGGGAACAGAAAATATTATAGGGGTTTGGCCATCTTTAATCAGTCTAGAATAGGCCCAAAAATAATAGACTGATTGGGGTATAAGTCGGGCAATATTAATAGAATTAGCGGAAGTCAGATTAAAAGATTGGATAGTTTGATCAGAGAAAGCAGCTTTAACCATAGCTTGGCCATCATCAAACTTACCATCAATTGCCACAGCTTGTATGTTTCCACCTAGAGTGGTCATTTGTTTTCTTTGATTGTCAGAAACTTCCGTAAAAGGAAAAAGAATAATGACCTTAATGTTGGGAATATTGTGAAAGGCGTGAGCAATAGCCGAGCCTGTATCACCTGAGGTAGCCGTCAGTATTAGTAATTTTTCATCTTTTTTGAGCTTTACACCCATAAGACGAGACATCATTTGAGCCGCAAAGTCCTTAAAGGAAGCTGTTGGACCACTATCTAACCACATTATATACTTATTTTTTTCAACTTTTTCTAATCTTGGACCAAAAGAGTATGCTTCCTCGCAGCGTTGAGCTAAATCTTTATGGGGATCTTCCATAAATAGTTGTAAAATAGTATGGGCAATCTTATGATACTCCATATCAGACATAGAACAAATTGTTTCGCTAGATATGGTAGGTATTTTATTGGGCATATATAGACCGCGATCGGGAGCCTGTCCAGTAAGAATAGCTGTAAAGAAATCTATTGGATCAGTTTTTTTATTAGTGCTGTGGTATAATAGTGCCATGATTAAAAACCCTTCTTTTCAGAACCTTTTTTAGTTCTCTAGCATATTTTTCAATGTATGTAAAACGGTGTTATTGGGTTGGAAAATTACCCTTCCAAGTGAATATTTGACCATTATCAAGCCCAGCAATTAAAGATAGCTCCTCAGGCATAAAGATGATGGAATTAGCTATGTGAAGTAAATCAATTTTGGATACTTCTTTTGAATGGGCAACATCCCAAATTCGAATAGTTTTATCTTCTGAAGATGAAGCTAGTAGTCTTCCTCTTTGATAAAAAGAAAGAGAAAGAACAGCTTTAGTATGACCATTTAAAATTTTATTTTGACCAAAAGAAGACATATTCCATATAATGACTTTCCCATCAAAAGATGCTGAGGCGAGTTTTTCACCTTGAGGTGAGAAAGCTAGATCAGTGATAATTTGTTTATGGTTCTTTAAAGTGGCCACTTTTTCGAAGGTTTTTAGTTTTATTATCTGAATCAATTTCCCTTCAGCTATTGCCAAAAAGTCTTCATTAGGAGAAACGGCAATAGCAAACACAAAATCATCGCCCTTGGTAAAGGTTTTGATTTCTTTATTTTGTTTTAAATCCCATAATTTAACCGTCATATCTCTTGAGGTAGAAGCTAAGGTTGTTTCATCAGGCAAGATAATGATATCATCTACCAAACCAGAATGGCCGGTTAATATTCCTCTTAACCTAGAAGACTCTATATCCCATAGGTGGATATTATTGCCAGTAGCAGAAGCGAAGAATTTTTCATCTTTGGAAAAGGCTACACCTTTAACCCAGCCTATATGGCCATCAAAAGATTTTAGATGCTTATCTTGCTTAAGGTCCAAAAGCCAAACTCGTTGATCTGGGAGGCTGGTAGCATAAACTAAAAGTTGATTCTTGACAGCTAGATCTAAAGAGATAATGGATAATGAAGGTCCTTTAATTTGCTTTTGAATTTTAAAAGTTAGCGGTTTGTTTTGATTTAAAGATTCTTTCAGCAGCTTCCTTTCTTGGTAGGCAGTACAGGAGATTAATATTAGTAATATTAGTAGCCAATTAGCCAAGGCTGTTACCTCCAACTGCAAAATTTTCTCTAGGAACTTCCTCTATTACAACGTATACAGATTGGGATGGTTTTCCAGTGACTGTTGTTACCAACTCAGTTACTTGTTGCATTAAATCTTCTTTTTGGTTTTTTGTTAATTTTCCGGCATTTTGGATAGTAACGATGGGCATAAATCCTCCTTTGATACCATATTCAAAGCAATAGGTATCATTTTTTGTGTAAGTAGGGATTAAGCGTGGGGTCGTTATACATTTTCATTTGATAATATAACTTAAACCTTCGTTTTTTGTTTACTATTTCAGTTATCAATGAATCTAAAGCTTTGCATAAATCTTCAGCTTGTTCAATAAGAATCTTGACCTTTTTTTGACAAGTCTCACGATGCTCCGAGCTAACATCATTTCTATGTGCTTGTTCGTCCATATGGTATATTTTTAAAGCTAAAATGGATAATCGATCTAAAACACTACCGGGTGTTTCAGTATTTAATACAGCGGACTCATTCATGGGAGATAGATGCTGCCAAAACCAATTGTTTATAATTTCAATTTGATCATTTCTTTGTTGATTAAGGCGGTCAATAGACCTTTTTATATCAGCAATTACTTGATCAGAGGCTTGAGTATCTCGAGCAGCATCTTCAAAGCTCCACAATTGAGCATTGAACATATGATTTAATAATACGGTTTTTTCTAATTCATTTGAACAAAAATTCTCCAAAATAAAATTAAAATTAATTGTTTTGTGGTCCAAATTACTTATATTTTCTTCTTGAAAGAGATGGGCGGTAATTTGTTTTTGTAGTTGATGCAGTTTTTGATTGTTAATTAAATTATTCATAATTTTAGCCTATTTTGTGTTTTGTAATATTAATTCTTGGTTAAATTATCTATCAGCTCTCAGTTGATTTATATGGGAAATTAATCTGAAAGCAAGTCCTTTTAAAGGGAACACTTTCCACATTTATGTTACCTCCATGATATTCAACAATAGATTGAACAATATTCAATCCCAACCCGCTTCCCCCAGTGTCCTTACTACGTGATTTGTCGGCTCGATAAAAGCGGGTAAATATATGAGGGATATCTTCTTTGACAATTCCGGGACCATGATCGATTACTCTTATTCCCTTATTATTTCCATGGAGAAAAGTTTCCACTCGAATTGTATCCTTCTCGACAGAGTATTTAATTGCATTCTCTAAAAGATTTAATATTACCCTTTCTAACATCAAAGGATCAGCATTAATCATTAAAGTGACAGGATCGTGGCAACTTATGGTTATGTTTTTCTTTTCAGTTAGGGGTTTTAGACCTTCTACAATTTTACTTAATAATTCAATAATATAGACCTTTTCTGGGTTCAAGATTTTGGGGTGTTTTTCTAATTTGGATAGTAACGATAACTGTTCAACAATATTGGTCATATTTTGTACTTCTTCGAGATTACTTTGCAAAGTACTTACATATTCATCTAAGGATCGTTTTTTGCGTAGGTTTAATTCTATCTGACCGCGAATTATTGTTAAAGGGGTCTTTAGTTCATGAGAAACATCCGAACTAAATCGGCTAATATTATTAAAAGATTCAAAAAGCCTTTTGAAAACTTTATTAAAGGTATCTGCTAGGTCCATTAGTTCTTCGTCTTTTGTTTCAACTTCTATTTCTTGGTTTAGATTATAAACACTGAGATGTTTAGCGGTTTGCACCATTTGTTTAACAGGACGCAAGGCTCTGTTAGCTAAAAATACTCCGCCTAAACTTACTATTAATAGAGCTAAAGGAATAGCAATATAAATGAAAACTCGTATTCTACTAAGAGTGATTTCTACCGACTTTTTACTGGTAGCAACTTGGATAAATCTATGAGTAAAAAAACCATTGTAATAAATAGGAGTGGTTAAAACTCGGACTGGATAAGAATCTAAATGATAAAATGTCTCATAAGTAAAGAAACCGTTTTCTCCATTCTTTTTAGCTAAGTCAGAAAGGGGCAGTTGTTTATATTCTAAGGAAGATTGATAATTAACTTGGCCCGACAGATCCACAATTTTGGTAAAAACGGGATACTTTGAAATGCCAAGAGCTTTTCGGATAGAATTTTTTAATACTTCTTCTTGTGATGGAAGTGAGACAGGCTTTAATTTTAAAATGGTTTCAGCATTGGCTAATAAAGCGGCGTCAATTGAGTTATATAAGTTGGTTCGGAAATATATGTACATAGCTAAACTAAAACTGCTAAGAAGGATAGCAACTATCAATAAATACCAAAGAGTAAGTGTTTTACGAATAGAACGAATTTTCATAAATAATAATTAAGTATAATATATTATATAGATTAGGGTTTATCTAACTTCATAACATAACCAGTGCCCCGTAAAGTATGTATTAGCTTATTTGGATGGTTTTTGTCGATCTTATTCCGTAGATAATTTACATATACATCTACTATGTTGGTGTCACTGTCAAAATGGATATCCCAAACATGCTCTGAAATAAGGGTACGACTAAGAACACGTCCAACATTTCGGAGGAAGTATTCAAGTAAGGCAAATTCTTTGGAAGTAAGTTCAATTTTTTGGTCGTTACGCGTAACGGACCGGGTCACAGGATCAACTACCAAGTCGTCTAATTTAAGAATGGATGATTTTTGTTTGGATGATCGTCTTATTAGGGCTCGTACACGTGAAACCAATTCTTCAAAGGCAAAAGGTTTGGTTAAATAATCATCTCCTCCAGCGTCTAAAGCTGAAGTAATATCACTAATAGTATCTTTTGCCGTTAACATTAGGACTGGAGTATAAATCTCATTTTTTCTTAAATTCTTGAGAACCTCAATTCCGTTCATTTTGGGTAGCATAATATCTAAAAGGATACAGTCATATTCATTGATGTTGGCTAAGTAGTCTCCTTCGGCACCGTCTAGTGCAACATCGACAGCGTAACCTTCTTCTTTGAGGCCCTTTTGGATAAAAGAAGCGACTTTTTTTTCATCTTCAATAACTAGGATTCTCACTATTCCACCAAATCAATATTATTTGAGGGGGTTATGTCATCGTATGACCCTTGATCTTTTATTTCTTCTTCAATTTTTTGATAAATGCTTTTTTTCTCTTTTATAGGGTGAAGCGATAAAGCAAATAAAGAAGATTCTTTAAATTTGGAAATAACTTCGGGTTGGTCCGAAGTAAATTGTGTCGAGGTAACTTCTGGTTTGTTATGAACTAATCGGGATATGGCTCTTAAAAATATTCGTTTTTGTTCGTTAGAAATAGCAAATAATATGTCATCATGTGAGAAAGATTTGGCTAATCTTGATTTCATAGAATCATTTAAAACGTTTTCTCCTAATAATTGTAATATTCGTTTTTTGGTTTGAATTAATTTAGAGGATTTTATTTTTATTAAAATTTTCTCAGCTGTTAGAGAGGTCTTATTAGGATTGTTAATAGCCATTTTTTGATGATTAATAGTAGGAAGTTCAAAATTATCTGAACTGTCTTTAATATCATCGTTTGATGCTGTAGGATTGCTTCGAGTTATGACAGCATTTGGTTCTTGTTGAGTAGAAGAAAGCAATGGCTGCGAGAATTGATTTTTTTGTTGACTGGGATTCTGTAGCCTAGCTTTAATGGATGAAAGATATTGACTTGATGACAAGATCATTTGCGCGGTACTTTGAGCTAAACTATCGTTCCAAATGACTTCTTTGATTTGATCAGTTAGTTTCGAAAGCTTTGTCTCCTGGTTTAAAGTTGGTATCATATTAGCAATTGAGTTCTTAACTCCTTTTATACTAAGATCTCCAAATAAAAGGAAAGACAAAATCAATATACCTAGTATAATTAATGGAATTTTTAAGAAATGTGGATATAAAAATCGCTTTTTAAATCTACTTACAAGCGAATCTTGACGTATAATATCTTTAACATGAAAAGTAAAATCTTGATCAGTCTGACAATTTGGCATTCTTCCTAGAATTTTTAGTAAAGTTTGTAAATCGGAAAGGTCTTTTTTACATATTGAGCAAGTTTTTAAATGCTCTTCAGTTTCATTAAGGTAGTAACCGTCTAATTTATTTTCTAGGTATTGAGACATATAATTTCTAGCTGCAAAGCATGTCATCATGAGAATTAACCTCTGTATTGATAAATTAGCTATAAATTTCTTTTTTTAATATTTCTAGTAACCCTAATCTTCCTCTATATAGTCTGATTGAGGCTGTTTTTACAGTTGTTTGTAAGATATCAGCTATTTGCTCAAGCTCAAGATGCATAATATCTCTTAAAATCAACAAAATACGAACATCATAATCAAGTTTTTTAAGCGATTTTTCGATGAGATCAATTAAATCATTTTCAAAAAATTCAGGGATATTATTATTTTCAAAACAATTCTTTAAGGTATCAATGGAGCTCAAAGAAGATGGATTTTTAGATGTGTGATAAAACGATCGATTAATTTGAAGATTATTTAATTTCAAACATTTCTGAATTGTTAGTCGATAAAGTAATGTGGAGATATGCTTTCCTTTAAAACGACCTATATCATGGTAAAGAGATTTAAAAACATCTAATACAACTTCGTCGGCAGCGTTGGAGTCATTTAAGAAACGGAATGCAATTGAATATATCTTCTCTTGGTACTCACGGATAAAACGCTGAAATGGCTTTGTTTGAGCTTTTTTAATAGAAGACATGTATGTCTCTTCAGGATTAGAAAAAAGAGTGTCCTTTTTTTGGTTGTCAGCTAAGGAGAAGATAAAATCGTCAGAATTTGTTAAGTCTTTGTTATCTAAATTTGAGTCATCTGAGTTGGGTATCAATTTGTTGGTTGACTTTGCCTTCTTCTTAGTACTTTTATTTTTTTTTCTAGATTCGTTGATTTTGGGTGGTGTTTTTTTTTCTTTTTTTGATAGTAGATCACTTTGCAATTTCATCTCAATCCCCAACAATACATATTTTTTGTAGGTGGTTGTTTTTATTACCTAAAAACTATCTAGATAATTTGCGGTTAGGGTACAAAAACAAGCTATTACCAGTAAATAGGATAATCATTTTTGGGGACTTAATCAACAAAAATGTGTTTGATCTTTTATTCTTTATTCAGCCTTTCGATCGTGTAGAGCTTGACATTCTGGTATCTAAAATATATCTACATTTTGACTTATTAACCTATTTTTAGGGGACTGTCTTGAATAATCTTATTTTGACTTTACAACAGTTTTATCAAAACGATCCGGATTCTTTTTGGTTAGTGTTTCACTTAGTTTGTAGTGGGGCAATGGCCATCTTCTTTTTAGTTTTAATTATTGTAAACTGGAAAGCTTTTAAAGATGTTGATTCTGTTAGGGAAGAAAAGAAGGATCTTCCTCCCTCAAAAGATAAGCCTTCTATTGCAGAGGAAGTGCCTGATAAGCTTAGTTTGCATGAAAAGATAAGGCTAGGCTTAACTAAGACAAGAGAGTCATTGTCCAACAAACTGGAATCCTTTTTATCTCAATATAAGCAAATTGATGATGAGCTATTGGAGGATGTATTAGCGGCCTTGATTTCTGCTGATATTGGGGTTTCAACTTCAGAAAAACTTATTGAGGAAGCCAAACAAAGGTTAGAGCGATCTAATCTAAAAGACCCTGCTTTAATAAAGTCAGCTTTAAAGGAAGTTGTCAAAGAAATTGTCAATAAACCATTACCTTCTTTGGATTATAAATCTCGGAAGCCTTGGATAGTAATGGTAATCGGTGTAAATGGAGTTGGAAAAACAACAACTATTGGGAAGCTAGCAAATAGATATGTTCAGGAAGGAAATAAAGTTTTATTAGCAGCTGCAGATACTTTTAGAGCGGCAGCTATTGATCAATTAGGTGTGTGGTCTGAGCGGGTTGGAATTGAAATGGTTCGTCATCAACCGGGATCTGATCCATCCGCAGTGGTTTTTGATGCTATTAAGTCCGCTAAATCAAAAGATACTGATGTTCTTATTATAGATACTGCGGGTAGGTTGCATACCAAAAATAATTTGATGGAAGAGTTGGGAAAAGTGAAGAGAATCATCAATCGGGAGTCTGATGGAGGTCCTCATGAAATACTGCTGATTTTGGATGCTACAACTGGACAAAATGCGGTGCAACAGGCTAAAACTTTTAAGGAAATTATTGATGTGACTGGTATAGTACTTACCAAACTGGATGGAACGGCTAAAGGAGGCGTCTGTATTGGCATTTGTAATGAGTTTTCTATACCCATTCGTTATATTGGAATAGGTGAAAAAATAACGGATTTAAAGGACTTCGATGGGGCTAGCTTCACTGAGGCTCTTTTCTGATTTTTTAAATAAAAGTGTTATTTTTATGCACTTGTCCTGCTCTTTTTTATTGACTGTGTTGCTTATTTTTGCTTTGATGTTGATCACATTTGGGGGCGTAGTTAAGTTTTGGTTATAACGCCGGCCTGTCAAGCCGGAGGCCGCGGGTTCAAGTCCCGTCGCTCCCGCCATTCCTTCCTTTTACGTACTTTTCCTCCAGTTTTGTGACAGTCTTTAGGGTCAATATTGACCATTAATTTCACTTGGTTATCAGGATACACAATAATCTCAGGAAATAATATTTGAATGAGAGTTTTCTTCTCTCTATTTAGTGCATTACTTATCGCATTCAAGGAAGCATTCAAATAATCCTGTACGGTTTTATCTTTAAACTTGTTTAAAATATCTTCTTTTTGGTTTATTAACCCAGATAATTCCTTTTCATACTCAGCTCTATCTGACTCGGATTTAGTTTTTTCCTCCATAATCAGTTCGCAAATTTCCCCCATTCTTTCAGGATTTTTGATAGTCCCTACAAAATGATAGCCATTTGAAATTCTAGGTTTTTTTAATAA
>CAZJDM010000137.1:0-11235 GCA_964544765.1 uncultured bacterium | reverse complement strand
GTCAGTAGCATCAGCTTTTAGTGCAGATGCAGATATATTATCGCCAGATAAAGCATCATCAGTTAGTTTAACTAGACTTTTAGAGTTACCATTGTCATCTTTGACAACGACTTTTTCATCCTTTTTTGGTAGAGCAGCTTCTTCATCGGGTTTTTTCTTTCCCGAGCGATTACATGCTCCCATAGCTATAACTAATGTGAGCATAAAAATAAGATAAGTTCTAACCATTTGATTCTCCAACTATTATGGGTAATATGAAAATGTTTAAAATATAAAAGGAAGGAAAATTCCTTTAGTAAAGATGTTTATTTTCACAGCAACTACTGTGCCAATTGCATTGTTCTAATATTTATAAATTGATTTGTCAATATATGTACAAAATATTTAAATTATCTGTATAAAAATTATATAACATATATATTTATTGTGTATTGATTCTGATTTCTAAGGGTTTACATATCTTGATATAATCATTAGTTTTTTGCTAATATATATGGTACCTTATATGGTGTCTTGGGAAGAGTTGGTTAATATTTTTAAAGTATGATCATATAAAAAATAAATACAAGGATATTTCAGATGTCTGATAGTAATAACAATAATGGCAATAATAATAATGATGATGATAATGGTAATAACGATAATTATGGTAATAATAAGAAAGAAATCAAGAAATTAGCCAAGATGATCGTAAAGGATCTTGATCAGAAGGTACAGGGCGTTAGAAAAAGAAAGAAAAAGGCAGATATAACCATAGAAAGTTGGCAAAAGGAACTAAAAGAGGGAGACTGCTTTGTAACCAAAGAAATTGATTTCCATCCAGATAAAACTCTTATAGGTTTACCTATTAATACTAATGACCTTATCCAAATCATGAATTTTGAGCCTTATAATCGAACATACCGGTTTTGGTGCAAGATATATCCGCCTCCTAGTACTGGTTTACTTATGGATACCTGGCGCTTTGTTCGTTTTTACTCTGAAGCATTACCTGAAGAAGGTAAAGAAGGAACAATTCATATTAGTCTCATCGAAAGAAAACTATCAGATGAAGCTTTTAAAATGAGAGCAATGTCTGATGGTCAGAAGGCAGTTGTTCTAGTATCAGGGGGGCTGGATTCTTGCGTAACTGCCGCAATAGCTGCTAATTATAATGAATTAGCTTTTTTGCATATTAACTATGGACAAAGAACTGAAAGTAGGGAACTAAAAGCTTTTAATGATATTGCTGATTACTATAAAGTAGAAGAAAGATTGGTAGTAGATATTGATTATTTGCGGAAAATAGGGGGCTCCTCCTTAACCGATCAATCTATTAAGGTACCGGAGAACAATCTTAATTTTCAAGACACTGATAATGATTCTCAAGGTGAACCTAATGATTCGCAAAATATACCTAATACTTATGTACCGTTTCGCAATACTAATATCATAGCAATTGCTGTTTCTTGGGCAGAGGTAATTGGAGCCACAGAAATATTTATTGGCGCGGTGGAGGAAGATAGCTCCGGATACCCTGATTGCCGGCCTGAATATTTTGCCGCTTATAATCAGTTAATTAAATTGGGTACCCGTCCTTCTAGTAATATATCCATTCAGACACCGATAATCAGTTTAAATAAATCCCAGATTGTAAAAAAGGGTATAGAACTTAAGGCACCGTTAAATCTTTCTTGGTCCTGCTATCAATCCGAAGATAAAGCTTGCGGCGTGTGTGATAGCTGCAAGCTTAGGTTAAAAGGATTTCAGGAAGCTGGTGTAGATGATCCATTATTATATTTATAGGATCTTACATACATCAGTTTCTCTATTTAAGTATGTCTTTAAGATCATTCTGCCAAAATATTACTGATATCAATATTATATCTTTCAATCACATTTTGTATATAGGCTTCAATTTCTCCAATAGTTCTTCTAGTTGCATCGGGATAGACACTCTCAGGGAAAAAGGTGTCGGTATCTGAATAGGTAGTACTTTCTCTTGTAATGTACCACCAAAAATAATGTACTTCCTGAACATCAACTTTTTTATCACCATTAATCTCAAATATGGCTAGATCAGAGAGTAAGTTAATTCTTCTTGTAATTTCATCTTTAAATTCTACATCAAGTAAACCAGGACTACCATATATTGCCATTCTTCGTGCTTTATATAATTCATCCTCGCTGCTTGGACCGTGTAAATAATCATATACACAACCGTACAAATTTCTCCAATTCACGCTAAAGCCTCTACACCAAAGGCCGGCGGAAGTGGTTGCAAACTTTAATAAATCCATATCTCCAAAACGAAAATCAATTGGACTATCTAGTTCTGGACTTGAGTAGGTGGTGAGAATTTCTTCTTGAACTTTATCATTTTGATCTACATCAAGGGTAACTACAATGTCTTCCGGCCATGCACCGGGAAATTCATAAGTTGGAGTAGTCATAGAGTTTGAACCAGATGCATGAACAAAATGTGGATATCCATCTTCCAGTTCAGTATTTAAATTTTCGTCATCTGCTGCAGAGAGGGAATCATATATGATCCCGTGCCAAGTCCTAGTTATTCGATAGACTGTCATGCCAGTTAGGGTTCTTACTGCGGCTAAAAAGTCTCTGACAGTACGGTTACCAGTACGAATAGCATTTTCTCCATCACGTAAGAAACCGAGAGCGTCATCTGGATTAACAGGTTGTCCTCTCACTCCTATAGAGGCATATGCATATGCTAGTATCATATATGTTCTGCCCGGGATGAAATAATCATCTGATTCAACAGGTTGTAGACCATCTGCAGTTAATAACATAATTTCGTCAATTGAGATTAATTCTCCAGCGAATATTTCCCCTATTGTTCTATGAGGTAATACGGTGATGGTAATTTTTTCGCCCCAGGAAAGTAAATCAAACCGTTGTGAAGTTTCAGTAGAGATAATCTCGGGAATAGGAGCTTCTTTATTAAATATCAATGGTTGCTCCTCGGCATCTATCAGAACATCCAAAGTTAGACCTTCTGAATCTTCAGACTCATTGGGATCTTGTAAAATATATCTGAATCCAGCAGCATCCACCAGTTCCAAATTATAGGTTACGTCTTCGTATTCTTCTTGAAAATTTTCCGTTCTACTGATTCTGGTGTATTGATCAAATGTTTCATCGCAGGCTCCAAATTGAGTACGACCAGCGTAACCACAACGGGGCGAATGATCATTGGGAATTTCTCCAAATTTCATATCTAAGCCGTTCCAATCTCCTCCTCCACTTCCAGCATATTCTATATTTAATCCAGCTCGGGAATTGTGAGTTAATTTGCCTGTCATGAAAGTAGAATCAGAGGTTCCAAAGTTAGTTACTTGGAACTTTACTAAATCGCCAGTAATTTGTGAACCAGCTAACCATTCTCCTAGCGGAGAATCTGCATCAACATCAGTTACCCCTTCAGATTCAATTTCGACTCCGGTCAGTTTTAGCTGTACCCCCATATTTTCTTCAGCACATGTAAACTGATAGAAATCTAAATCAGATAAATAACCCATTCTGTTTTCACCAAAGGCAATATTTACACTATTTTCTGTGGTATTATTATCATCATTGTCACTGGCAGTCTCATCTGCTCTGATCTCATTAAATGTATCCAGATTTTCACCATCTCCTAGAGCAGGTACATCTATGCCTAAGGCATATTTAGCTTCATATTGGTGGTCAGTACAGGCGAGGGTCAAGGTATAAGTAAATCCAGGATTACAGGGTATAGTAATTGATTCTGATTGACCTGCGGGGATATTAATAGGTATAAGATCTTGATCCTGTGCTATCAAGATTCCAACTACTACCCCATCACTGTTGCCCAATGTTTGACCAGATGTAATATTAAGTTTAAATTTTGATCCCCATACTGTGAAGTAATTAACGTCCTCCCAGGTGACATCTTCACTTGTGTCTGCCTCTTCATCAATAATACTGCCTGAAATTAACACCTTTAATCCTACAACTCTTTTCTTTTCAATAAATGGGTTTACAGTAAATTGCACTGGTATTGGTCCGAATGTTGTATGAGGCTGTAAACTACCAATAGTCCGGTTTTCACTGGTTAATGAGAATTCTACGATGTTGCTTGAAGAAGCGGGTGCTGATATTTCAAAAGTCGTTTCTGAAGTTGGATGATCACTGATGTTTTCAATATAAAGGTCACCGAAATATTGCAAACCAGTAGCGGAAGCAAACACATATTTATCTCGAGGGGTAAAGGTAGTTTTAAAGGAATATGAATTTGTAATAGCAAGATTCCCCATATCATTTGAAGCGCTTGAAGGTGAATAAGATGTGGAGATAATAGGTGGTTCAACAGCTCCGAGCAGGCTGCTAGAAGCGCATTCTTTTCCAACAGCAACATTATATTTAACCTTGGTATCCAAGTTATCTGCTTTCCAGCGTCCGGCTTCATCAATCTCTGCTTCAACTACATCACCTGTATGCGGGTGAGTTAAACATACTTTTTTATCTTCAACCGTGTTTTTTACTAAATGGGCCGATTTTTCATTTACCAAATGTCCGGTTGAAGACAATTGTTTTACTCGTCCAATTAAAGACGCGGTATTAATACCTTCTTTTTTTAAGTGGTAAGTAGAGGATCCCACATCCATCCTAAGATGGGCGTTATCTAGATGAGAAATTATCATTAATTTACCACTACTTTGTCTGAAATGCTGTTTGTTCTCTACAGTATCTATCAAATTAGCGGTAACAGTAAATCCATCATCACTTTCCCAGGTAAGTTTATCTGGATACAAACGATACTTTTGAGCATTATCTAGTCTTATATATTGACTATAGTCTTCATTGGTCGGAGCAACCACCTCACCTTCATAAGTATTAGTCGGTTCATCTTTCTTGGTTAATTTACCGGAGTCACTTGAAGAAGGTAACGCTTCCTCTTTAACACAAGATACGGTTCCAAGAGTGATAAATAGTAGTAATAAAAGATTAGTTCTCATGGTTGTCTCCTTTTCTTTAATGATGTAATTGAATTTTATTTATTAGGGTTTAAAAAAGTCCTTTCAATATTAGTTTTAGTTATCATTTTCCGTTGTAGACGTATCGTCTTCGTCTATAGTAGTGTCATCTTCATCGGTGGATGCATCATCTTCGTTTGATGAAGAATCAGATTCAATAGGTGATATGGTTATATTGAATCTGATAATATTATTGTCTATATATTCTTTCATTTCTCCCATTGTTCTTCTGGTGGCATTAGGATATTCTTCCTCGCTACTAAGAATATCATCGTCACTTGCTGACGAGCTATCATCGTTGCTATTTGCATCATCTCCACCTTCTCCACTATCTTCACCATTTTCTCCATCTTCAGCATCATCGGACGGGCTGTCCCAAGGAGGGGAGTTGGTGATATACAGCCAAAAGTCGAGCATTTCTAAATTGGGTACTTCCCCGTCACCGTTTAGATCGAATATGCCTAAATCATCAAGTAATGATAATTTATTTAAAATTGTTGCTTTGGCTCCTTCTGTAATCTGAGTACTACTGCCAAAAGTAAACAATCTAATATGTTCGCTACCAAAATAGCCCGTTTCATCAAAAAGACAATCCCGAAGACTAGGAGATGTTGGACAGGTGAAATAATAATGGCTCAGCATTTGTCGGTCACCATAATGCACGTAAGTACTTTCATCATACTGGGCCATTAAAGACTGTAATTTGCTGTTATCGTCAACATCTAATGAAACGTCAATTTCTGCTGGCCAATCTGCCGGAAAGGAACTGTCATAGTTAGGCATCGGTAAAGAATTTGCGCCAGCTATGTGAACAATATAACCGAATCCGTCGTTCATTGAAGTTGAGGCGGATTCATCATCTGAAAGAAGAGAATCCCATAGTACATTACCGCCGGGATATTGTATCTTATATACATTTATGCCAGCTATGGATCTGACTGCTTCAACGTATTCTTCAACGGTATAGTCACCTACTCGAATTAAGTTCTGTCCATCATGCAAAAACCCAAATGCTTCGCTAGCGTTTATGGGTTCCCCTCTTATTACTAGCTTGGTAGTTGCTGAAGTATATATTTGATAAACTCTTCCCGGAATAAAGTATTGGTCATCTTCAATGTTTTCTTTGGCAACTTGGATAGGAGCTACGTTTACTTCATCTGTAGATGGAGGAAAGCCTATGGCGTAAATAGGTTTATGTTCAATAATTTCTTTGATTGATCTGGCTGGTAAAACACCAATAGCAATATAATTATCGGTTCCTGTTGGTAAGAGGTAATTTTGTTGTACATCAGTAAATTCTACTTCAGAAATTGGATCCAGTTTTTCAAAGGTGATAGGATTCTCTGGAGTGGTACTGGTTAGATCCTCCATAGATTGGTTTTCAACCAAATAGCGGTAACCATAGATATCTATTAATTCTAAGTTATAGGTTACTTCCTCGTATTCCCCCTCAAAGTTATCTGATCTGATAACTCTGACGAACTGATCCATTCCTTGGCAAGTGCCGTAATTACTCTCTATGCGCCCACCATAACTGCATTTAGGGGTTCTGTCGCGAGGTAAGGCTCCAAATTTCATATCTAAACCATCCCATGCTCCACCGCTACCCGCATACTCAATATTTAAACCGCTTCCGGCGTAGTTGTGGGTTAGTCTGCCTATCATACTATCAGAAGATATGGTCCCATAGTTAGCTACTACAAATTTAATTAGTTCTGGGGTTATAAATTCTGTTTGTAACATGTCTCCCAATGGAGTTCCTGCGATTTCCTGTGGTACTTCAGCTTCCGTTTTTACCTCTGTTAATTTTAATTGAACGCCCATATCGTTTGTACTGCATGTTATGCCGTAGAAATCTAAATCGCCTTGGCCGGCATAGCCCTTGATTCTTTCACCAAAAGGGACCGATGTTCGGTGTTCTTTTGAATTATTGTCCGTATTGCCACCGGCAGTTTCATCACCGGTAGTATCATTAAAAGCATCTAGACTTTCATCCTCTGCCAAAGCAGAAACGTTTACGCCTAGTGCGTATTTGCCCTCACTATCATAACTGGTGCAGGCAAAGACTAAGGTATAAGTGAAATCAGTGTCACAAGGCAGAGAGACCGTTTTGGAATTTGAACTTCCTAAAACAATAGGTGTTATATTCTGATTTCGGGCTATAACCAGACCGGCTATATTAGCGGAACTTCCAAGGGCCATGGCTGATTTAATATTAAGGTCAAACTTAGATCCCCATATCTTGAAATAATTATAGTCTTCCCATCTGGTAGTACGAGCTACATTATTGTCCTCGATAATAACCATCAACCCAACAATTTTACTTTCATCCGCAAAGGGTTCTACTGTAAAACTTACGCTTAGCTCCAGACCTTCGTGAGCTGCTAAACTACCAATTACTCTGTTAGCTGTGGGTAGGGTGAATTCTACTCCTGGGTCAGTAGAATAAATCTCAAAAGTGGCGCCGGAGGTTGGAATGTTACTGGTATTTTCAATGTAAAGGGTGCCATTATAAGTAGCTCCTTCTGAGGAGAATATATATTTATCTGCGGGTGTGAAAGTGGTTTTAAAGGTATAGGAATCTGTAATAGCAAGGTTACCTATGTCGCTGTGAGAGTCATTTAGCGTAAATTCAGTAACGGCATCAGGCCCTTCAACATTGTTAACTAAGCCAGCTTCTTCGTCTTCTTCAATTTCACAGGAATTTCCAACAGAGACGGAATAACTAACCTTGGTATCAAGATTTTCTATTAACCAGCGCCCATTTTCATCTATATCAGCAGAAATTATTTCGCCGGTATAGGTATGTGTTAAACATACTTTCTTGTCATCAATAGAGTTAACTAGATTACCTTTGTTGTTTACTAAGTTAGCAGCGTTACTATCTATTACCCGTCCAATTAAATTGGCGGTTTTTATACCTTCTTTGTTTAGGTGGTATACTTGATCCAGTATATCCATTCTAATTTGTTCAAGACTTATATAAGAGATGACCATCAATGTGCCGTCTTCTTGTTTAAAATGCTGTTTATTATTTACCGTCTCTTTCAGCTTGGCAGTTTTTAGAGTTTCTTCTCCTTCTTTCCAGGTAATTTTATCAGCATATAATTGATATTGTTGGCCATTATCTAGCCTAACATACATACTAAATTGGTCATTAGTTGGTGCGACTACCTCTCCCTCATAAATATGGGATGGTTTGGTTTCTTTGGTAACTTTTTTTCGTCTTGATATAGGTAATTCCCCTTCATCCATTTTGCATTTAATGGTAAATGAAGATAAAAATGTTAATAATATTAAGTATTTTAGCACAACTAACCTCGGTTATATAGGCTTAAAACTCCAGAGTTTCTGTTTTTGACCATGATTTATGGAGGTATTTAAACCATAATTTCATGAATTCTATTTGTATACTTTCTTATACGGTATAATTATGGATTTTCTTTAAATTTAGATAGTTTTGTTAATATATGAATAGGTTAAGATTCAAAACGACGACGCGTGTAAATTTAATTTTTTACTTGTAATCTATATCTCGGGTGTAGATTGTCAAAAAGTAGTGATATTCTTCTAATTTAGCGGTGAGTTAATAAAATTTATACTTGTATCGATTTCTTCAGGGTCCTCAAATATCAGCCATTTTTTAGGTGGTACTCCTTTAAAAATTTGTGAGTGGCGCTTTGAAGTTCTTACCTTATTGCATTTTAAATCCCTAATATAAATCATTTTAATATTCAAGGGATACATTTTAGCTATATCTGCATATATTTCGGGATCTTGATTTTGTGAATCGCCTACTAAGATGAATTGACGGTAAGGGAAGTCTTTTATGATTCTCTTAATGGCCAAGGTTTTTGCTCTCCTAGGAAAGCGAAATATATTCTTAGGGCTATGAGCATTAAGTTTGAATTTTCTCAGATGGAAGGTTCCTTTAGGAAAGCCATTTCGGTATAAAAAAGATGATAATGACTGATATAACTGCCAAGGAAAACTAGACATGTAATGGAAAGCAATATTTTGTTGTTGCCATATTTGGTATAACACAGCCATGTTAGGTATAGCTTTAAATGGCTTACTAAAGGTGTCTAGGATCAATTCCTGTTTATTTGAGGATCTACAATCTTTGATTGTATTATCAATATCAGAAATAATTGAAATACCGGTTCTGGGAATAAATATAACAGAGCCGGTGAGAGATCGATTATTGAATGGACTTATTATTATTTGATAGTTTATCCATGGAAGTAGTGTATGATTAGGGTTTAAGTAATTATTTAGATCCTGGCTCAAAGGGTATTTATTATAGAAATAACCACTATTTGAACTAAGACCCAACGCGTAATTTCTACCCAAAAAATGAACAGGTACTCTTCTAAATTGATAAGTGTTTACTGTAAAAGGTTCCACTCTTTCTAAGAAAATCGGGTTTTGACTAATTGAGTCTGGTAGATTAAATATTGCTTTAAAATTATTAATCCTGGCTGTTTTTTCTAAAGAAGGTTTAAGAGTTTTGAAAAGCCTTCCTCCTAGATGTACAGTCCATTTATCCTCCTTATCCAAATAGTAAGCATAGGTAGGGTAGAGTTCTACTGTTTCATTGGGAAAAATACCGGGTAAATCATCGTATGCAACATGGTTTGTTTGATATGGTAAATTGGAAGGGGAGCTACAAGAAAAAATAGCAATAAATATCATTATATTATTGATTAAAAGTAAGTATTTTATCACTAAAACCCCCGGAAGAGAGATAGTTTATAAATTAAAAGAAATTTAATCAATAAAAATTATAAAAAAATAATAAAAAATATAAATATGTTTATAAAGAAATAAACTAAATACCAACTAATCATTTAAGTAAGTGTTAAATTAGCTGGTTAGTTAATTGGTTAAGTTGTTGCGAGCGGTTATGATTATTTTAAGCAATAAAATAAGCCAGGGAACAGCATGAAAGAAAAGATCGAACCAATCTATTGGGCGTATTAATGCACCTTTCTTTAACATAATGATCTTTTCATACAAATGGGGAGGTGTGAAAGGAGCTAAACCAAGGGTTAAGCAAAATAGTATTATTATTCCCCATGAGAGTTCATCGATCCATTTCATAAAACTTAAGAATCGCTATTTAGACAAGTAATTACTTCTTTAACATTAGCTACTTTTTCAGCTATATCTTTTAGTGGAGCCTCAAGGACTTTCAAGCGCCCTTTCCAAGGCGAAGTTAGTTTATTTTTATTACACATTCTAAATAAAAAGGCTACTGATAATTTTTTTTGTGCATTGTTGTACTGGGTAAATGATTTTTCCATATCTTCCAAAAAAGGTGATAAAATACTTACAGCATTCGGATGACACTGTAAGATAGATGAGAATATGGGTTCAGTGGCCCAGTGATGATCCTGAGGGAAATATACAAATAAATATTTATCCATATATTGTACAATCTGGTCATAACATATTTTATTCAAATAAGTTTCTTTTTCATTATATTTACAGGTTAAGCTTGCCAAGCCTCTAATAGCTGAAGAAGAAGCTGAATAATACGCGTTCTTATCAGTACGTGCCTCAAGAACTTGACAATAAACTTCCACTAAAGAAGCAAATGAATCAAAAGGCATAAGTTCTTTATTATCAGGATGTAATTCTCTTTTTATTTGCTCTAAGGCTTTAGAAAAAGCCTCTTTGAGAGGAGGTGGAAGTTCTCGTTCATCAGCGGAATTGCGGCTGATTAAACCCTGATCCATAGTTTTGTCGGATAGTTTGTTTTCTACTTTATTCGAGCCTGACTTCTTTTTAAAAATACAAGAAGAGAGAAAAATAACTAAGATACATGCTTTAAATAATAATAGAGTTTTCATTAGATTTATCTTATTAAATTTATTACTATAATGTATCATACCATATTTCATGTTATGTGCAATATCGAACAATATCGAAGCTAAGGAAAAATACATGAATAAGAAATTAACTCCCCCTATTAGCTCAAAAGTACTCAAAGATGTTAATAGAATTATTACTGCTGCAAAAGATAAAACCAAAGTCTTTGTTGATATTGATGGGACCATTGTGACCGAATATGGTGAACCTAATCAACAGGTTTTGTCTCTCATGAATTACCTGGCTGAAAAAAATATCGATATATATTTATGGAGTGCGGGAGGTGAAGAAAACTGCAGAAAAGTCGCTAAAAAATATAATATTGAAAAAATGGTAGTAGGGTATTTACCTAAGCCAACAATTA
>CAZJDM010000136.1:0-11427 GCA_964544765.1 uncultured bacterium | reverse complement strand
TTGCGTCAACCAAGAGGGCGCCCTTCTCGTTACGAAAGGTATATCAATATTACAGTTAAGACATCTTTACTAAAATGCTTTTTATGTTGGAAATTCGTTGTAAACAGATTCAATTTTGCTAGTTATTGATTTAATATCTTCGGTGTTAAGTTGGTGAAGGAAACTTGATATTTTAGAACTAACAACAATAGGTTTCAGTTTAGTATTACATGACTTACCAATAATAAGTGGGTGGAGCCTCGAAGAAATAACACACCTAGAACTTTTAACAAGGTTTATAAGTTCAAATTGATTTCTTACAATATATAACTCTACATTTGGTAAGTTATACTTTTTCAAATATCTAACTAAATCAGTGGCTTCCGTTTTATCTTGAAGTATGTCAGAGTAAGAGATTCTTATCCTTTTTCCTTTACTGAGAGCTTGTTCTTCTTTATAGGTATCTAAAAACATTTTAAAATAGCTATTTTTTGAAATATTTAGTTCTTTGAGATTTTTTACAACATGTTGATAGCTTGCGGGAAAAAATGTAATATATTTCCTGTCATGAATGGATTTTTCTGTCAATTTAAAAGAAATATAAGCTGGATCTGGAATAATTTTTACATTAAAAATCTCCATTGAAAAAAGGGTCTTCTGTGATTCGTGATCCCTAACGTAAACAGCCTTGCATTGCGATAAGGCTATTTTTAATAATCTGATATCCTTGGCTGTAAATGACTTTCCACAGCCCACATGTAAAACATAGACAGGAATCCTCATTCTTCTAAGGGCCTTGGTCCAGTAATATAAACTATATGTAAAGTTTCCGCCATTTATTAACTGCCCACCTCCAATAATTGCAAAAGAATAGGAGTTTGAAATTTTTTTAAGTTTATGTCTATTTTTTAAATACCATTTAAACTGGTTAGGAAAAAGAGCCTTAACTGATTGAACCAAAGACAGCAGGATGCCCTTTTGAGGATTGTGGAAACAGTTTCCAACATAAGAACAATCCTTTTTTGTTACTCTCGAATAATTATAAAAATCAACTTCATATCCACGCTGTTTAAAAAGGTAGATTATGGATTCGTTGATAACAGAATCACCAAGGTTCGAGTGATTTCCCTCATTTATCAATAAGAGTTTTTTAATTTCATTTTGTATATTCATGTATTCATACCCCTAATCATTGTGTTTATAGTTTGAAATGGACAGCAATGTCTATGGAAAATATTATAACGATTGTTAAACCCAGCTTTAGAAAAGATGGTTGAACGAAAGTAGTGCTCCGCTGTGGTGCACCTGGTTTTTTGTTTCAGGATGGGGAACATTAAGCCAAAAGATCTTGACTATTAAACATGGATTGGTTTAAATCTGCAACTATGATTATAGTGATGAAAAATAAAAATAAATCAACAATAAAATGCCCAACTTTCTTTTTATAACTGGAAACTATCCGCCAATAGGCCGAACAGGCTCGATTCGACCTTATAAGTTATGCAAGTATTTTGAAAAATTTGGTTGGACTCCGATCGTGCTTACAATTGCCCCTGCAAGTGCTAACCTACCTACAAATGCTACAGTAAAAGACTTAAATCAAAATGTTTTAGTTAAACGAGTACCTTTAATGAAAACAAAAATTATTAACGATGAAGGGGTGCGTTGGCATAAAAAGGCGTGGAATGTTCTTAAAACCTTGATTCCAAAGCATGACATAAAAATTGTTATTATTACAGGAAGCCCTTTTTTCTCCTTTTTCTTAGGACTCAAAGCCAAGAAACGATTTGGAATCCCTTTTATTTTAGATTACAGGGATTTATGGTTTGGGGACCCATATCCAGCTAGAACAATTAAGGATTGGATATTTCGTAGAATTGGTTATTTTTTCGAGACTCAACTGATAAATGAAAGTGCTTTTACTAACTTTATTTCTTACAACATGATGAATGACCAACTTCGCTTGTTTCCCAAAATTCAAAAAGATCGTTGTAAAGTTATTTCAACAGGATTTGATCCTGAGGATTTTACTGAAAGACAATCTATAGAAAAACCTGAAATAATTAAAAATTTTCAAAAAAAAGGGTTCGTTGTTTTTTCACACATCGGAACCTTAGATACTTACATGAACGAAATGGATTTCTGCAAATTATTAAAAAATCTAGAGTTATCAATATCTGAGATGAAAACTAAGTGTAAGATTTTGTTGATTGGACGAAATAATGCCGGAATACTAAGGTTCGCTGAGAAACTAAATGTTTCAGATTTCTTTTTTGATTTAGGGTTTCTTCCTCAACAAGAGTGCCAAAAATACATGAAGCATAGCGATGTGTTACTTGCTTTGGCTAGCTGTCATAAGCAACGACTCAATAGAAAAATTTTTGAGTATCTAGCCTCTAAAAAACCAATTTTATATCTTGGGCACCCTGAAGGCGCAGGTGCAATGGTATTAAAGAAAACTGGAGGGGCAATCATCGTGGATATAAGAGACCTTCAATCTGCTAAAAAAGGCTTTGTGTCGATCTATGACATGGTAACCAACAGAACATCAATTGCAATAAATGAAGAAAAACTAAATGAATATAGCCATGTTAGGTTGTCCAAACAGTTTGTTGAACTGTTTAATCAAGTAACGCAAACCAAAGAATCAACAGAAAACCAACAGTGTCTTTTATGCGGAACTCGTCTTAATAAAAAGACGGTGCAGATCAACAAAGAAAATTATGTGCTGACTTTAACAAATTGTAAGTTCTGCAACCTTCTTCAACAATGCAAAATCAGAGAGGAACTTATTTCAGGCAGTATTTATGATTCTCGATATAATGATAGATCAGAATCTATAGAGGAGTCAAACTACCTGGAATACACAACTCCGGATTGGTATGCCTGGGATGAATCTATTTTTGAAAGTATAAAAAGAAATTTTCCCGAACCAAATAGAGAACATAGATTATTAGATGTAGGATGCGGTTGGGGTCGACTCTTATGTGCGGCAAAAAAATACGGATGGGAAGCAATTGGCCTGGAAATGACCGATGTTGCAATTAAATATATTAATAGCAATCACCCCAACATTACAGTGTTAAATACCACTGCTGAGCAATGTGGGTTTAAAGACAACGAATTTGATGTTATTACATTGTTTGAAGTAATTGAACATGTTTCAAATCCACAAACGATATTTAAAGAACTCTATCGAATGCTAAAACCCGGAGGTATTCTGGTTGTTCAAACCGGCGATCGATTAAGCCCAATTGCTCGTTTAAAAAATGGAAGTTGGCCTTATTTTAAAGATGAACACATCGCGTATTATTCTAAAAAAACGATTTATTACGCATTACAAAAAATAGGATTCTCGAATATTCTTATTAAAAATGGCACTTTTTTAAACATAAGGGAGACTTTACATTTTATTAAAAATAATGGTTTTGTTGGACCATATATTGGAAATACCTTAAAACAGCTTCTGAAAATTTTTCTAAAGGGTTTTTTCTCAACTACATTACATGCTGTCGCGAGGAAACCATGAGGACGAAGGACTTAAAATTTGTAATCGTAAACAATATAATTCCGCCCTATCGAATTCCATTATTTAATAACATATCCAAAAGTTTACCCCAAAAAGTGAATTTTCTATTCTTAAGTGATTCGGAAGCTTGCAGGGAATGGGATTTAAAAGAGAGCATTGATGAGAGTCATTTTACTTTTAAAATACTTCCAAAAATAAAATTAACCTGGTTTAAGCGAAGATTCACAAGCGATTTAATTATAAATTATAGTTTTATTAAATATCTAAAGGATGTAGACGCTATCCTTGTAACAGGATATAATTATCCAACTTATTGGCTAATGTTATTATACTGTAAAATTTTTAACATTCCTATAATTCTTTTTTGTGAATCTACGTTATTAGAAACAGGGAGCCTCAATCCTTTAATTATTTTCTTTAAACGCTTTTTTATTAATTCATGTAAAATTGTTTTAGTGCCTGGAAAAAGTTCTTATAACTATATAAGAAAAATGCAATTAAAAAATAGCCATTCTATAGAATTTGCCTCAAATTCTGTAGATAATAATTACTTTCAAACACGTAGCGTTTTGGAAGATTCTGAGAAGAGGAAACTTTATGATAAATATCAAATAAAACCAACCTCAACGGTATTTTTATTTGTTGGCAGGCTGGCCGAAGAAAAAGGACTTTTCAATTTGATAAATGCTTTTGCATTACTAAAGAAGACAGAAAATGACTGTCATTTGTTAATTCTGGGTGATGGTCCGCTTAGACCACTAATAGAACAGCAAGTTCAGTCAAAAGGAATTAAAAAATACACCACTTTGGCCGGGTTCATACAAAAAAACACTCTAGCAAGTTTCTACGGTATTAGCGATATATTAGTTGTCCCTTCTTACTCAGAGCCATGGGGTTTAGTTGTTAACGAGGCTCTAGCATGTGGCCTACCGATTATAGCTTCAGATAAAGTTGGTTGCGCGGTCGACTTAGTTACAAATGAAAACGGTCTAATTTTTGAAAGTGGCAACGAAAATCAATTGTATAATTCATTAGTATATATGCTTGAAGCTGATCTCATTTCAATGGGAAAAGCTTCAAGAAAAATCATCTCAAAATATACACCAGAAATTCAAGCAAAACAGATTGTTAACACTCTGCTTTCAGTATCGGGTAAGTCGATAAATGAATACTCCTAAACAAGTCTTACATGTGACACGCACACTGAATTACGGTGGCATAGAAACAATGATGCTCAACTATATTAAGCATTCAAGCATGAATCTTTCACATACTATCCTAAAGTTAAATCGTGAAGAGGGCATGCGCAGTAAATTTGAAGGCCTTAAACAACTAACTGTAATAGATTTTATTGACCAGCTCAGCTTATCGTGGTTTTCGTTTTTAAAGGATCTTAATTCTTACTTGAGTTCTAATAAATTTGACGCGATTGTATGTTGGTTTTACCCCTTTCATGGAATTGTCGCCATGATTGCTAAGTTAAATGGCATCAATAAAATTGTCACCCATATTGGGATGGTCCAAAACTTTGGTTCATGGAAGGAACATTTTAAATTCGCCTTATTATTTTATTTAGGGCGTTTGACTGGGTGCCAAGAGATCGCTGTTTCTGATCGAGTAAGAAGGTCAATCCAAGCTTCCTTTAAGGTCTCAACAAGAAACGTTACTAAGATCTACAATGGAATTGACCTTAATTTATTTCACCCAATTCATGAAAAAAATGTAAGTAAGAGTGATTTTTTTCTAGTTGGAACCGTAGCTCGCCTCGATCAATATAAGGATTTCGATACTCTTTTTCGTTCAATTTCAACTATTAATAACCACACTCAAACAAAGATTCGATTACAGATAGCCGGAGACGGTCCTGAAAGGAAAAGACTAGAAGCTTTGGCTCAAGAGCTACATATTGATAGATTGATAGATTGGTTGGGCTTTGTCTCTGATATCCCAAGTTTTCTGCAAAGTATTGATGCTTTTGTTTTTAGCGCCACTCCTTCTGAGGGACTAGGTATATCGATGTTAGAAGCAATGGCCTGCGAATTGCCTATCATAGCAACTCTAGACACAGTTTGTGAGGAAGTAATTGAAAATGAGGTATTAGGTCTTTTGGTTCCACCAAAAAATGAGGAACTCATGGCAAAAGCGATTTTGACCCTTATTAAGCATCCAATTTCTGCTAGAAAGATGGGAACCCTTGCCAGAAAAAGATGTAATGAATTGTTTTCTCTTCATGATACCGTTGATAAATATTCAAAACTTATTCTAAGTTAAGTATTTACAAACACTGGCCTTTAGTTCAGGTAATTATAAAAATAGATTAATATCTTCAGATAAGATGCATTTAAGTAAACATGGTTCCATGGATTTAATTCACAAGTTGTGTTTTCAGCTAAAAGATATTCTTACACTTCGAAATTAAACTAGCTCTTAGCGACAAAACATGTTTTTATAGCTATATTTTCTTTTTTTGAGAAATCAAAGTTAGTGTTTTAGAGAAATACAATGATAAATGTAACCAAAACTTACTTACCAGATAGGGAAAAGTACAAAAAATACGTTGATGAAATTTTTGAAAATGGTTGGGTAACAAATAATGGTCCCATGGTTAAAAAACTTGAAAAAAGATTAGCTGAATATCTTGGGGTTAAAAATATTGTATTAGTAGCTAACGGCACAATAGCGCTTGAAATAAGCTATAGGACTTTAAAAATAAAAGACTCTGCAATAACAACTCCATTTTCATTTGTAGCTACAACTAGCTCTCTTGTAACAAATAATATTAAACCTATTTTTGCTGATATTAATCAAAAAACTTTAAATATTGACCCAAAAAACATAAAAAATACTATTACTAAAAATACAAGTGCAGTAGTTCCTGTACATGTTTTTGGAAATAGTTGTGAAGTTGAAAAAATAGAAGAAATTGCAAAGGAGAATAATTTAAAAGTAATTTATGATGCTGCACACGCTTTTAATGTACAATACAAAGGAAAAAGTATATTAAATTATGGTGATATTTCAACGCTTAGTTTTCATGCAACTAAGCTTTTTCATACTGTAGAGGGAGGGGCATTAATTATAAATGATGATAGTTTAGCCAGGAAAGCAAGATATCTTATTAATTTTGGTATTAAAAACACAGAGTCAATACCAGAGCTAGGAACCAACGCAAAAATGAATGAGTTTGAAGCTGTTATGGGATTGTGCATATTGGATGAAATAGACAATATAAAACAGAAAAGAAAAGAGGTTTATGAGACCTATAAAGAAGAGTTGCTGGGTTTAGTAGAACAACAGCAGCAAAATAAAAATGCAACTCAAAATTATAGTTATTTCCCAATAATTTTAGAAAATGAAAAGCAATCTTTAGAAGTACAAAAAAACCTAAATAAAAAACAAATTTTTCCTAGAAGATACTTTTACCCATCGTTGAATACTTTAGCCTATATTGAACCAAAACAGCATATGCCAGTATCAAAAGATATCGCAAGTAGAATTCTATGTTTACCGATATATCCTGGATTAAAAAAGATTGAGCAATTACGAATTATAAATATATTAAAAGGTACTTTATGATTTTAGCTATCATGCAACCGTATTTTTTGCCATATATTGGATATTGGCAACTTATTAATGCAGTAGACACTTTTACAATATATGATAATATTCAGTTTACTAAGAAAGGTTGGTTACGTAGAAATAATATTTTAATAGATGGTAAAAAAACATTATTCACTATACCGTTAGAAAAAAGCTCTGACTATTTAAATGTTGTAGACAAATACTTAGCTGTTAACTCTGTAAAACAAATACATAAAATTTTATCTCAGATTAAAAATTCCTATAGGAAAGCACCATATTTTAAGACTTCATTTCCAATTATTGAAGATATATTTTTAAATCAGGAAAAAAATCTATTTAATTACAACCTCTATGGTATTAGAAGAATTTGTGATTTTTTGGATATTAATACAAATATAATAATATCATCAAAAATTAATATTGATCATGGTTTAAAGTCTCAAGATAAAGTAATAGCAATAAATAAGAAGCTAAATACTACAAAATTTATAAATCCTATTGGAGGAACAGAGTTATATGATATAAAAACCTTTAAAAAAGATAATATTGAACTTCTATTTTTAAAGTCTGAAGTTCCAGAATACAATCAATTTAATAAAACATTTATACCATCTCTATCTATTATTGATATTATTATGTTTAATAGTGTGGAAGATATCAAAAATATGTTAGAAAAATATCAATTAAAAAAGGATTAAAGTGAATATTTTAATTATAGGACAATGTACATTACACTGGGGTAGAATGGAATTTGGAAACATTGGAAACTACTACATTATTGAGCCATTTATAAGAGAGCTGCATAAAATATACTCTAATGCACAAATTAAAACTACAATGCAAATGTCTGAAAGATTTCAAAAAGATGAAAAAGTTAAAGTCCTACCAATGGAACTCTATTATGGTTGGAATAAAAATGATTTAGATCTTGCATTAAGTGAACTTGCAAGTGCGTATATTTATGCAAAAACCGGAGTGCTACCAAAAATAACTAATTTTATAAAAGAAGTTTTAGAGGCAGATATAGTTATAGATTTTAGTGGAGATATTTGGGGTGATAATTCTAATTTTTTAGGATCTGAAAGATTTTTAATTGGTCTTATAAAAGATAGAGTATCTCAGCTTTTAGGTAAAAAGACTGCTATGATAGCTGGGTCACCAGGTCCCTTTAAAAATCAAAAAATCAAAGACTTTGCAAAAAAGGTATATGAAAATTTTGATTTAGTTACAAATAGGGAACCAATAAGTGTGGATTTAATGAGGAAAATGGGATTTAATGTTTCAAAAACTAAAAGCTTAGCATGTCCTGCCTTTTTATTTGAACCCGCAAAAGGTAAAAAAGTTGAACAACTTTTAGCGAGAGAGGGTGTAAAAAGCGATAGATCAAAAGTAGGCTTTATCCTTTGCGGATGGAATTTTACAGAAGGACCTTTTGACAAAAAGAATAGAGAAGATAGTAACTTTAACATATTTGCAGAAGCAGTGGAGTTTATTACAGAGGAATTAAATTTAGATGTATATCTTATGTCCCATTCTAATGGTTTCCCTATCCCACCTAATGAGTTTAAATTGGTACATGGAAGAGATTATCATATAATAAAACAACTTCAAAAAGTTCTTGCACATAGGGATATAGCTAAAAATGTATATGCTCTTGATGGGGTTTATAATACCTGGGAAACCAAGGAAATATTGGGTAACTTTGATATGCTTGTGAGTGGTAGAATCCATGGAGCAGTTGGTGGAATATCTCAAAATGTGCCTACAGTGATTATAGATTATGGACATGAGCCCAAAGCCCATAAAATATTAGGATTTGCAACTGTAGCTGGGGTTGGAGAGTATGTAGCTGATCCAGCTATAAAAAAAGATATTATTTTTAAAATTAAAAAATGTTGGGAAAACCGAATAAATTATCGTAAGTTTTTAGAAAATAAGATTCCAGAAGTCCAGAAAGAAGCTCGTTTAAACTTTAAATATTTGGAAAATTTATAAAATAAAATATTTATATAATTAAAGATACCTTGTAAAATATTGAGTTATTGTTGATTTGTTATAAAATAATATGGGTATAAATTAATATGACAAGTAATATTACCGTTTGTGCATCTGGTGGTGGTGGAAACTTCCAAACACTTATTGATAACCAGAAAAATATAGGATACAAAATTACTTTACTTATAGTAGATAGAGAGTGTGGTGCAATTGAGCGTGCGTTTAGAAACAATATACCTTATATAAAGATTGACAGAAATCAATCTATTGATGCTTTGTGTATAGCTATGGATAAAGTAATCCCAGGGAATACAAAGCTTATTATTTTAGCGGGCTTTTTCCCTATCCTTAATAATTGGTTTTGTAATAAATGGAAAAATAAAGTCATTAATACTCATCCGTCTTTATTACCTAAATATGGTGGGAAAGGCATGTACGGTGTAAAAGTACAAGAAGCAGTAATGGCAGCAAAAGAGAAATATGCTGGTTGCACCATACATTATGTAATCCCTGAGATTGATGGGGGTGAAATAATTTTGCAAAAATCTATTGTGATTAACTACAATCAAACTCCTTGGCAATTGGGGGGCAGAGTCTTTAAAGAAGAAAACAAGTTATTAGTTAAAGCCATAAAAATATTAATCCATAAAGATTAAAACTGCCCACCATGAATAAATTATTAATGTTTATAAGATGAATAGAACTGTATTAGAATTTCTCTATTTTTTTATTGCTTTTTTCTTATTGACGATCTTTATATCGCCTATTATTGGAACAATATTTTCTTATCTTAATATACCATGGGGATGGACCGCTTTCTTTGTAATTTGCGCTTTATCTGCCATTGGTGGATTAAAATATCGTGCTTTCTTTGCTTTTAAGTATTTAAAAAAACAATCCTTGGTCCTGGGAATACTGTTATTAATATTATGTTCAATTTATCTTAAATATTCTCCTGTTATTGAAGTTAGGCAAGATCCCGCTGTATATATGTTCAAGTCTTTTAATCTCATAAATTACGGTCATCTTCATAAGCCTATCACAAGTATATATGAATTATCACAAAAGAAAGTTATCAAATACAAAGATTACAAAGGGTATGGATATCTAATGAATGGTACCCAAAATTACACGGATGATAAACTTCATTTAGATTTTTATCCTGGAGGTACTTATTTTTATGCCCTGTTGGGGCAAATTAATAAGGATCTAGCTTTTTATGGTCCACCTTTAATTATGCTGGCAGCATCCATTATATTGTTTCTAATTTTGAGCGTGTTTTTTAATCCTTTTATCAGTGCTGTCATGACTATGGTTTTTTCAATATCTCCATTAATGGTGTGGTTTGGGAGAGCTCCTTATAGTGAACCTCAGTTGCTATTAGTCTTTCTTACTATTTTCCACTTATTTAATCAAAACTCAAAACAGAAACTGCAATTAGTGATGCCTTTTATCATTATGGTATTTTTAACAGGTTATTTAACGCGTTTAGATTTCTTATTTATCCTCTTAGGAGGATTGATAATTATAAATTATCACGATTTAAAAATGGGAGCGATATTTGCGGTACTGAGCACAATAACAATGTATTTGGCTCAAGATGTTTATTTCTTATATTATAAGAGAATTTCATTCATATCTCGGCCCATGTTTGATTATGATTATTATTTATTGGTGGGGATTTTTGCATTATCGGTAGTTGTTGTAAAATTGAAATGGTTGAATATTCAGAAAATTCTCCAATCTAACATTCTTTTTTATGGGATTTCTTTTGTTTGTTTAACAATAATCTTGTTTGTTTATAGGGATAATTTAATTTCTCCAGAATTTTTCGAACAAGAGATCATACATGGTAAGATGAAGCGTACTTTTAATGAGAATAATATTGATCGACTATTATTGGTTTTTCCCGGATTTATTATTGTAGTTGGATTGATATATTTGCCCTTTTTGATTAAAAGTCACAAAATAGGACATTTAGCCCTGGTATTTCTTTTGGGGTCATTCTTAGTTATGAGTATTTACTTCTATGCTAGTGGAAACTCTCCTCAAATGTATTGGGTCCTGAGGAGATATCAACCTGTATTAATACCATCAATTTATATTAGCTTCTGCTTTTTTATTTTCAAAACCCATGATCACATAAGACTGGCAATGATTTTTGCCTCCTTAATTTTAATGCTGAACCTGTACCTTAATTCCAGACAGAGTCCTGAAATGAAGGGTCTTGATAAATCTGTACAAGAATTTGTTGCTCAGTATGGTGAAGATGACAACCCTCTAATTCTCTATGATTCTAAACTTAAATATCAGGTTTCATCAATAATATCATATGGTAAGTA
>CAZJDM010000135.1:0-11466 GCA_964544765.1 uncultured bacterium | reverse complement strand
GTCGTTTAATTCACCCTCCTTTACAGGTCTTTTGTAAAATTTTTCAGCTAGTGAAAAAACGTACCCCAGTTGGAGAAGGGCATTCACATCCCAAACACCAAGTTTGGAAATATTTTGACGAGTTCTTAAATGAACTGGGTTTATCTAAATGGGATATTGATAGCAAACACCAAAAACTACCTCCATGGATACATTCTAAAGGTTGGGATCTTGACGCAAAAAATCTGGGTACCCTAGGTGGTGGTAATCATTTTATTGAATTACAAGAGTCAGAGGATGGTTTGTTATGGTTAATGCTTCACTCTGGATCACGCAATCTTGGTTACAGAATAGCTTCTTACTATCATAAACAAGCACAAAAACTTAATAAGAAAAGCGGCGTAAATATACCTAATAACGATTTAGCCTTTCTTACCGCCGATAGTATCGAAGGAAAAGCATATATCAGAGATATGAAATTCGCTCTAAATTATGCTCGTGAAAACCGCGCCAGAATGATGACCGTTCTAAAAGAAGCTCTTAGTAATTTTTTTCCCAACGTGCAATTTCAACAAGAAATCAACATTCACCATAACTATGCTGCATTGGAACCTCATTTTAAACAACAAGTCTGGGTACACAGAAAAGGAGCTACTTCCGCTAAAAAAGGAGAAAAAGGTATAATACCCGGCTCAATGGGAACCCCTTCTTATATAGTTGAAGGATTAGGTAATCCTGAATCATTTATGTCATGCTCTCATGGAGCCGGTAGGGTCCTGGGAAGAATGGAAGCTTCCAGAACCTTGTCTCCTGAAGAGTGTACGCGATCAATGGAAGGAGTTATTTTTGATCATTGGAAAAAACATAAAAGAAAAAAATTAAAGGGCTTATTGGATCTAGGTGAAGCTCCTGGAGCTTACAAAAATATTCAAGAAGTAATTGATGCTCAATTAGATCTCATCAAACCTTTGGTTAGATTAAAACCACTAGGAGTTATTAAAGGATAAATTGTGCGCTGTCTCAGTAACACTTACACCAATAAAAGAGGCCGACCTATTATTTTAAGATCGACCATTAAAAAAATATAAATCGCTTAAGATAAAAAAATCTTATCTGACTTTATTTTTCAAGTCTTTTCCTGGGCGCCATACCGGAACCTTACGAGCAGGAATCTTAATTGTTCGACCAGTTTGTGGATTACGACCAGTTCTGGCTTTTCTTTTTACAGATTTCCATGTACCAAAACCAACTAATCTAACTTCTTCTCTTTTAATCGTTTTGGAAACAGTTGCTGTAAAGGCATTTAACCAATTTTCACATGCGGTTTTTGTCATTTTAGTTTCTTTTGACAACGCTTCTACTAATTCTGCTTTGTTCATACAATTCTCTCCTTTGTAGTTAACATGGAACACAAAACAATTTAATAATTTGGATTACGAATAACGATGTTTACATAATTATTTCAAAATGTCTATACTAATTTTATCAATTAAATCAGAAAAATAGATATCATTTCAAGAAATCGAAAAATTTAAAAGTAACCATACTAATGATAAGAAGCTAAAAACAAATAAAATATGCTTAATTTTCAGTATTGTAGCGCTTATAAGAGTCTAACTTACTTTATCCAACGATGCCTCATAAAAAAAATCTACAGTGATCCTAAATACAGTGATCTTATATATCTAATTAAAGATATTTTGTTAATATCCGAACAGTTTAATATAACCGAGATACTTATTTAAATAAAAATACTAACTATTTAACCAGAAGATTTTATTATGAAAAAACTATGCTTTATATTAATTATTTTATTTGGATCAACATTTTGCCGGAAATCAGCTGAAGAAGAAGACCTTGTCCAAGAAATTAAAACTCGTAAATTTAAAGTAAATGTCGGTATAATGCCTGAAATGAAACTCAGTGCAGAAGCTTCTCCTAAGTCCTCGCCCAAAGCATCTCCTAAATCGTCCCCAAAATCATCACCTAAACTTCATGCAAATTTAGCGGCTCTAGAAACTGACACAACGTATAAACTTCGTGCTAAACATATCGAATTTGAAAAAGAAGGAAATGATTTAATTTTCACCGTGGAAACTTTAAAATTTAAATTAGATAACGATTCCTTATCGGATTATATCGAGCTTTCAGACGGTGACCTTTTTGGAGGAGATTTCAACATCAATTTAACCTCTGAAAACTTCACGTCATCTTCGATAATTCTTTGGATTAATCAACCTGTAGCCCCAGATGTCACCGATACCAATCGTGATATAATTTCATTAAGTACCAGTATAAGTAACAGTGCAAGTACTGCTTTTAATATTAACTGTGTATCCACCGTTTCATTCTACATGACACTACAAAGTTTCATAGACACTCAAAACACTCCTTTAGATGCACTAGCTGCCTTAAAAGACGGTAAACATATACTTAATGAAAATGTCATGACTACGCTTAACCAGTCATTAGTCAAATTAGTAACAAACAAAGATACCGCTGATACACTCACAGATTCAGTGATCCTAGCTTCTAGTAGAATTTTTAACACACTTAATAATGTGGCAAAAAATATCGGTAATAAAGTTAGAGAAATTGAAGAAACCGATAAAGTATATGACATGGTAGACGGATTAATGGGAGCCTTAGAAAATGAAATATTGACAAATCCATCATTGCAAAGCAGCATACAACAACACCTTTCAACTATAAACAATGAACCCGAGGTCTTTAAAAACTCCTTAGAATTAGCCAATGAAGAATTAAACAAAACAACATTCGAAACTATAGCCTTAGATTTAGCTGTTGATGAAGATGCCCTTGCTTACTTCCAAACTGCCATTTCAAAAGAGACTACTTATTTTGATGAGGTTACATCGACTGATTCTGCTACAGATATCTCAACAGATACCACTCCCCCTGATAAAGTAACTGGATTGGCTCATATAAGCGTTTGGAACCAATCAACAGGCACCCCAACCATTACATGGTCAGAAAGTGATGCCCTCGACATCCATTATTATATTGTTGTTGTTTGGCTGGAATCAAATAATACCACTACCAGAATTATCGATGGGAAAATATATGCTGGTGATCCTACCAAGATCGAATTTCCAACTATAACCGTGCAGGACGGTTCCTATTATTATGTAACGGTTCAGGCTGTTGACAAAGCTGGAAATGTATCTGAAACTACTGAAAGTAATGGCTGGCGCGTTACTCTTAATTAACTGCTATAGATAGAATATATAATTACTCTTAATTAGCTGTTAGTATGCCTAACTTGCTGCTAATATGCCTAACCTAATTAGCCGCTAGTGCGTGTAAAACGCACCAGCGGCAAACTAAGGTTATCTATCGACCATTATTATTATCCATATCAGGATAATAGATTAAAAATTTCCCCTCATTTTCAATCTTAAAGGCTCTATCACCCTTATCTTCCAGAGAAATAAATATATCTGTTCCTTTATAGATTTCTCCCACCATTAACTGAAACTCAGCTATGCCTCCCATAATTATATTCTCCATCAACCTTTCCATTGGACGCTGACCATAAACAACGCTTCTTCCATGTTTAGCAATAAATTTAACGGTTCTATTATCTACTTGTAAATTCCAGCCATATCTATCTCTTACTTTTTTGACTTTTTTCTTAACCAAAACTTTGGATATCTTACGATATTCTCTTTTAGTAAAAGGAGTAGAAATAGAAATAGCATTAAACCTATTCAAGAAACTAGGACGAAATAATTGCTGCAATTCCCGATTAACTAGGCTTTTTAAATCAGGTTTGTTTTTATTATCCAAAATAACTTGATATGCAGCATTGGTGGTCATTACAATAAACGCTCCTCTTGCAAAGAGAGGTCTTTGAAATCTGTTATAAAAAATACCATCGTCCAACATAAAATACATTCGGTCCAATATCTCATGAGAAGCTTTATCAATCTCCTCAAATAAATAAACAGCGTAAGGATACAGAGTTAAATTATTGGTCATAATTGATACAAAGCGTTCAAAACTCGCTTGAGTTTGGTAGGCTGTCATGTCTACTGTTACTAACCTCATATTAAGGTTATCAGCCAAGGCCTTACCCAAATGAGACTTTCCAGTTCCAGTTGGTCCAACTAATAACATAGAAGCAATCGGTTTTTTTGTTGTACGGCCCACTACATAACCTATCTTGGCTTCTCTAACCGCAGCTTTTCTACCATCACTAATTCCAATCACTTCATCGTCAAGATTATCTTCCAATTTTTGAATCAAAGAATAATCTCGATCCAATATCCACCTAGGAATTTGAATGTAATCAAAAATAGCGGTACGAATTTCTTCCATAGAAATTACATGTTCATGAAAAACCTTCCCCACGATTTTACTTATTTTAAAACCATAACCATTTAAATATGAATTCGAAGTAAAATGTAGTGTGATATGATTGGTGGAATAATATTTGGTACGATAATTTTCATGAGTTCCGGTGATATTGTCAATTATCATATCATCTGTTAGAACCATTTCATCTGTCTCAATCAAATCATCTGTACCACCCGTATCGTCACCATTACCTGAATCATCTGATGTACTCGTATCATCTACACCACTCGGCTCACCAGCTCCCCCCGTATCGTCGTCTCCATCTGGTTCTTTTGCATTATCTTCTTCTTTAATTTGAGTATCATAGATCACTATTTTATCATTGCTGTAAAAATCAACTTTTTCAAAAATTAGACTAAAAACATCAACATCAGGAAATTCTATCTCAATTTTCTCATTTGTATTACTTTCATATGGATGCCTTGATTCAAAGGAAGGATCAGGTTCCCATATTTTAATCTCGGTGTTATTTTTTTCTACTTGTCTAATAATTGAATTTAAAACCGTTACTGTTCTCTTAGGTTCTCCAACATTGGGTTGATAATATTCTAGCGTTTTCAAAAGATATTTTAATTGATCATTATGGAGAGTAATTCTAGGATATAACACATCCATCATAGTATTAACTAACTTTTTAGTTTGATTACGAGTAAGATCCTCTAATTGTACTTTTTCAGTAAAAGAATTTAGGATATAAGCATTCTCAGATGCCTTTATCGATTGATATTCATATTTATCAACGAAAGCAACAGCTCTAAATCTGCCAGCGGTTAAATTGGTAGCTAATTCACTCTCAATTCCGGTTGAATCTTGAGAATGACTCCCAATACCTATCAAGCTACCTAAATTTCGAAAATATAATACTACTTGTTTGCCATCAGCTGGTTCAAGAACATTTTTTTTCCAATATTCATCCACCTGACCTACATAACTATTGCCCGCTTCAATCTGACTAATGTCAATTTCAACGTGCCACATACCCATGCAATCAATATTATCCGGCCTGACTGCCAATCTGGCAAAAACATATTTCCAAGCATCAGTTGGTTCTCCCACCACTAATACAGAACGGTTCTGGTCCTCTGAACAAAGAATAGATTCCATCCGACTAACGGTAAAGTCCCATATATCAACCTGCTCCATTATAGTTGAAAGTTTTTTCCAGGACCTATGAATGGGGAACTCATCGTTACCAGGACCAATCATATATCCAGATTTAGATAAAGTCTCTAAATCCGGACCAGATTCAGCAAAAACATAATTAGTAAAGATAAGATTAAGCAAAACAACCAGACACAAAAATTCCTTTTTCATGCTTTAGACCTCCCTGTCTATATAGGTTAATAAAAAATGGTTCTTTTATTAATAAACAATTCTTATCTTAAATATTATCTTTAATCATTACACTAATTTGCCCCCTTTTGTCAAATAGATCATTTTTAGTTAAATAATTTCACCTTATAACCGATGAAAATAAGAGAACCGAAATAACGTTTAAAGTATAGAAAATTTCTAACCTTAGAAGAGGCTTAAATGATTAGTATATGGTTTATTATTTTATTAATGGTGATAACTGTATGGGTAAACATACAGAAAGAGCAAGCTAAAGGATTAGAAGAATTCAACCAAGAAGGTTCTTACAATGAGGAAGAAGAAGGTTACACACAAGAAGCTCATCACCAACAAACACAAGTATCTGAAGACGCTGAACAATTAACTCAACATGAACAATTTAACCAAGAAAGTCAATCTACCCAACATCAATATACTCAACCGCAACCAGATCGACAACCCCAGCAACAACAATATTCTCAACCTCAGCCTGATCAACAACCGCAGCAACATCAATATGACCAACATCAAACAAAACAGCCTCAACAACTATCTCAACAACAGCAGGGACAAGCAGAACCGATAAGAGAAGATGAAAACAAAGTTAATACAACCTATGAAAATCGGTTAAAACAAGCTTATAATTTATTAAGAAAAGAAAGGTACCAAGAAGCCCTGGATGCATATCAATCTGTTTTAAAAATCATTGAAGAATCAGAAGAATTCACTCCTAGAAATAGGCATAATGTTATAGAAATGATAGGATATATACATTGCTTACTCGCTAAAATCAGCGATAAAGAGGTGCATGCAACTAAAGCAATTGAAACTCTTGAAGAACTTCTAAAATATACCACCAAAGAAGAATGTTACATTAATTTCGCTATTACCAACAATAACCTGGGAACTGCCTATACTATTCTTTCAGAAGTATTTGGCGTTAAGGTTAATTTAGAAAGGGCCACACATTATTTTGAAGAAGTTTTATACCTAATATCACACCAGGATCATCCTTTCCTTTTCGCTATGGTTCTTAATAACCTAGGTATAGCTTATAATACATTAGCTCAAATTAATGGAAGTAGTGAATATGTTCAAAAAGCAATTAAATCTTTTTACCGTTCATTAGAAGTCAGAACTGTTGAAGGTTACCCATACGAACATTGTCAAACTTTAAATAATCTTGGAGTATCTTATAACACCTTAGCTGAGTTACAAGATAAAGAATCAAATGCTAAAATGGCCATTAGCATTTACGAACAAGCAATGTCCTTAACTTCAAAAGAAGAATTTCAGAGAGAATATGCCCAGTTCCAAAACAATCTTGGTATTTCATATCGGATCTTGTCAGAAGAAATAAACAAAGAACTATATATCCGAAAATCAATTGAAATCCTGGAAGAGTCCTTAGAAGTGAGAACCCTCGAAGATTACCCCATCGATTTAGGACAAACCATAAATAATTTGGGAATTTCTTATCGTATACTCTCAGAAGTTACCAATAAAGAGGAAAATCTCTATAGATCAATTCAAATTCTTACAAGTGCATTAAATATTAGGACAGTCGAAAATTATCCATTTGATTACGCTATAACTAAAGCCAACTTGGGTGCCTCGTATAGTTTAATGGCACAAATAGACAATAACCCGGATGATATTGAAAATGCAATATTGGCATATAAAAAAGCATTAGATATTTTAACCATGGAAAACTACCCCGCTATGTACCAAAAGACTACTGAAGATTTAGATAAATTAGAAAAACTAGCCGAAGCTGTTGCCGCTTAATACACTTTAATATGCTTTAATATGCTTAGTTTTTTACAAGTAGAATAACTCTAATAACTCTTAAATACGTTGTGACTGTATATGAACATGATCTCTATGAAGTTAAAAAATAAATACCATGTCTTTAAGGGCTACAAAGTACAAGATCCTAACGGAAATATTAGAATCATTGTCGATAATGAACAGCATCCTGTCCCCACCCAGTTTTTCTCTAAAAACCAACAACCAACTCAAGTTTTCTGCAATTTTAATGGGATCGCTGATGAAGTACCATATAATAAGTCTTGTAAGATTTTTTTTCTCAAACCCCATCATTATATATTGAAGGATCTTTCCTTAAAACCAGTCTGTTCCTGGAACGGTAATAACTCAATATTTCTCCATTCTACTGGTGGTTATCCTAATCCCAATAATAAGGACTGGTGGTTAGATCCCATTCAAGACAATACTGGTGCTATTTGTGAAGTAAACACTTCTTCATTATTAACTCTTGAGATGGGAACATATCTAATAAAATGGGACTTTACCATTGATGTTGGTCCAGCTGGAGTTAGATCTCCTCGTGCTGAGGCAGGAGCTACCTACTGTGACGTCTTTTACTATAATCCTCCACATATCGGTGGAATAAGCATCTTAGGATTTCACAATTATTCTGAACGATTCGTTTGTCGTAATAAGGACGAAATCAGTCAATATCACCATGGAGACTATGTTTTATTCAGATTACCATCACGACAAACTAACATCAGCTTTAGATTAAAAGCCTTTAGAGCTAATAACCATTATAATCCAATTGATATTTGCGTTAAAAAAGTACATCTCATACAAGTTCTCTAAATATACGCGGTGGGAGAAACCCGAACATCCATCACTTTAATACATCACTTTAAATACTATAGCTCACCGCACTTTCCAGCGCATATATGAACCAACCCACAATTTATTTTTGACATCGAGGACAGTAATATGTTCCCCTACCTTGAAGAACGATTTTAATAATCGCTTCCTTATGGCATAAACCGCAGATTTTCTGATAAAAGACCACCAAATTTTTTACCCCTTCTCCCCTATTACCTGTGGTATCAGAATAACCGCCATGAAAGGTAGTTCCTCCCGCTTTAATTGCCCCTGATAACACCTCATTTACTGAATTTTTTATTCTTTGACACTGCTTAAAGGTTATGTCTCCCACCCTATTAAAGGGAAGAATTCCTGATCTAGCACAAGTTTCATTAGCTATATAATTACCTACACCAGCAAAATATTTTTGTTCTAAAAGAAACGATTTGATTATTTTATTGGGAAATTTTTGGAAAGTATTAAAAATATAAGAAGGTGTAAAAGCTGACGAAGAAACATCAACACCCAATCCATCAATAATACGCTTAGCTTCTTTTTCTTTAGTAAAATACATTCGACCAAAACGACGAGGATCAATATACGATAAAAAGTAATAATTGGTGGTCTGATTACTTTGATGGTTTTGATTATTCTTATTGTTTTTAAGGTTTGGATTGTTTGGGGTATTCTTATTGTTTTTAAAGTTTGGATTGCTTTGATCGTTCTTGTTATTTTTATCGTTTTGTTCGAAAGACTCTATTTTAGGTTGAATAGGCTCTATTTTAAATTGCAGATGAGTATGTTTTTCACATTCTTTTTGTCCTGAAATATGCCATGAACCTGACATACCTAACCTTGACAAAATATATTTTTCTTTTTCAAGCTCAAAGTACAACAACTTTCCCTTACGACAAATATTCTGAATAATCATGTCAATCGGATCAAATTCTTTCATTTTAAGAATTGAAGAAGTGTGAGGATAATAAAACACGTGACTTATTTTGCCTGGTAAAATCTCAAGTAATTGATTTTTAATAGTTTCTATTTCGGGTAGTTCAGGCATTGCGCTTTAACCTCCTGTAATTAATGAATTAAATTTAAAAAAAAGAGTTCATGCCCAAGCCATGCCCAATCTATACCCAAGGATACCCAAGTAGAGCCCCAAGTTTTAGTTCTAATATAGTAAAATCACCCATTAACTTTCTTCCTAAGTTGTTGTATCGATACAACATTATCAGTCTTCCCCTTTCTTTTATTACGATAAACTTGCATTATTTTTTCAGAAACTTCTTTTTGATCATCTTCATCACATTTTGAGTAATGATCGGCAAGTTTTAAATCTTTATGACCAGTCATAGCCATAACGGAATCTAATCCTCCTCCAATTTTTCGAGCCAATTTTGCCATGCCATGCCTTAAAATATGTGTGCCGCTATATGGAACACCACTTTTACGTTGTGCACCACGATAATTAACCTGAATGGTTCCATAATTTAAAGGTTTTCCTTCCACATGAAAAACAAAATCATTGTTTGCGAGGCGAAAAGGGCTTCTTCTCTTTAGGATGTCTAAAATCTCATCAGTGATATAGCATACTCTAGGTTCCTTGTTTTTGGGAAATGGCTTTAATCCTTGATACACTTTATTCCAAGAATCCCAAATGCATGTTTCTTTGATAATCAATCTACGATTTATTAAATCAATATTTTTCCACTGCATACCAGCTATTTCACCAATACGTGCTGCGGTAAAAAACTGCATCATAGCTAGATCTTTGTATAGTGGTCTTAAATACTCAAAAAATAAAATAGCATCCTCTAAAGATATCTGCTTCTTTTTCTCTGGAATTGGTTTAATAAAGCCCTGTTCTCGGTGTTTGCGTTTGATGGGAGTGGTTAAGACCTGAGCTTCCTTTTCAAACTGTTCACTTTGTTTATACCAATTAAAAATGGTAACAAACATGTTGATCTCGTTGTTCAAGTTACACCTACCTGCTTTACCCCGACCTGAACCTTGATAATCCTCTGAACGGTAATAAGTTACTAAGTCAGTGATCCATTCGGTAATTCTTGCAGAGGTAATTTGATCCATCGACAAATGCTCTAGTTTTTTCCAGGGCTCATATCGTCTTTTCCAAATATCTTTAGTACTAAATGCCAATAGAGGAAAGTGAACTCTTTGCATGGTTTGCCAAACTTCTTTCAAAGTAGCAAATTTACTTTTCACTTCCGGTTCAGGCTTAAAAAAATATTCCTCTCGCCAGCGTTTTGCTTCGTTTAGGCTGGAGAAGGTTTTTTGAACATACTTTCCATTGTCATTAATAAGAGCCAGAAAGTTATCTGTATTTTTATTCTTATAAAGCCCTTTGCAACCTTTTAATTTCCTGTAATTTTTTAAACTCATTTTCATTCTCCTTTTATCCAAGATAAAATCTCGTTAGGGATGAAAAAGAGTTTCCTGCCACGTTTTCGATAGGGTATTGATCCATTACTGACTAAATTATAAATAGTTCCTTTTTTATAAGCAGTAATTTTACAAACCTCATCTATTGTCCATATTAAATTGTCAAACATCGACATTATCTTGTTATCACTTTTTTGTTTATCCATCTACAATTCCTTCATTTCTAGTTATGGGCATAATGACCTCAACTGGAATAAGCTTCTTATTTAATTGAAACTTTTTACCATTTTCAGCTACTGTGTGGATAATCCCCATCGTTGATGCCGAATTTCCACCATATAGAGCCACCCAATTTCCTCGATACAGAGCCACCTAATTTCCTGCATATAGAGCCACCTAATTTCCTATCAAGGTGAGCCACTTTTTCAGGACTGAAAGGTGAAGCCAGTTTATAAATGCTATAATTTTACTTGGAACAAAACCAAGGAGGGATTATGGCAGGAAGGAAATTGGTCTTGAGTAAAATAGATGAGGTTAAGCGATTAAAGAAGCTTGGGCTATCTAAACGAAAGATAGCCAGAGCTTTGAAAATCAGTCGCAATACAGTTAAAAAGTATTTAGATGATAATGGTGTAATCGATACTGAATCATCATCTGTCCCGCAGACATCTGTAAAAAATATAGATTGGGATTCAATGCGAAGCCTTGGGTATGATTCCCCGCAGCTTGCTGCGAACTAATTTA
>CAZJDM010000134.1:0-11572 GCA_964544765.1 uncultured bacterium | reverse complement strand
TTTATACTATTTTTATATATTTTTACATAGCACATCACATAATCCTTAAAAAATTAGGAATTTAAGAATGTTATAAATTATTATCCCTTATTGTCTTAATCGGGATAAACGCGAATAAAATTAAGTTTTCCTGCTAAATATAATTAAGATTTGATGAGATTATGCTAAGTAAGGTAAATTAAAAGAAAACTAAATCTTAAAATAATCAATATTTTCCAAATTATTCATCAATTTAGGCCCAAATATTCCATATTTTATCAGGATCGCGTTACAACTTTATAAGCGGGCTGGACAGAGCTACAGATACATTTGGCATTAGCAAATAGTCAAACTCCGATAGAAGCAACCATAACCGCTTTGATAGTGTGGAGCCTATTTTCCGCTTGATCGAATACTTTGGACCACTTACCCTCAAAAACCTCTTCGGTTACTTCTCTGCCATGAACTGCCGGTAAACAATGCAGAAAAATGGCCCCATCTTTCTGACTTGCTTCCATAATTTGGGTAGTTATTTGATAAGGTTCTAAACTCTTTATACGATCACTCATACCCGGTTTGTCTTCTTCTCCCATCGACACCCATACATCTGTATAAACCACATCCACTCCTTTAACCGCTTCATAAGGATCTTCAGAGAAATCAACCCGACTATTATTACCCGCAATATCTTTGGCTTTCCCAATTAATTGCTCCTCGGGCCACAAAGATTTAGGAGCGGCTACACCAAAGTCTATTCCCATTTTAGCTGAGCCAATCATTAAAGAATTAGCCATATTATTACGTCCATCACCCATATAAACCATCTTCAAACCACCAAAATCCCCAAAATTCTCCTTGATGGTAAGCAAATCAGCCAATATTTGTGTAGGATGAAATTGATCGGTCAAACCGTTCCAAACTGGAACAGTTGAAAACTTTGCTAGTTCCTCCACAGTACGATGTTCAAATCCTCTAAATTCAATACCATCAAAATATCTGGATAATACTCGGGCCGTATCAGCGATACTTTCCTTTTTACCCATTTGAATATCACCTTTACCCAAATACTCAGGATGAGCCCCCTCATCATAACAGGCCACTGTAAATGCACACCGAGTCCTGGTAGAAGGTTTTTCAAATATTAAAGCGATATTTTTATTATTCAACCTTTTAGGAAAACGTCCTTGTATTTTTTCTTTTTTTAACTCATAAGACAGATCAACCAGATGCTTGATCTCCGCGGGACTATAATCAATTAAAGTAAGAAGATCTCGACCATTTAAATTAACCATATTTTACCCACCTTTCTACAGCTAAAATGTTGTACCCCAATAGCTGTAAAAACGCAATCTTTTACCTTCAGTTTCAAAGTCATCAATTTCTCCGGTATAAACTGGGCTAAGTCTATCATTATCGACGTCTCTCCAATCAACGACATTATCAAAGCCATACGCTACCCTGATCATACCGTTCCAGGGAAAATTATTATGAATATAACTGGAAATCCTAAATTCGATTCCCGCGTCAGTTAAAAGACCAACCTTCTTCAACAACCACTCTGGCTCTTCAACATTATTATAATAATCGTACAAATAAGAAGGAATATTCTCTTCAGAAAAATAATCTTGATCATAACTCCAGGCATTGCCCACACTTGAAAAAATTGTGGTATAAATATCTTTAAAATAGAAAATCCACAACTTTTTATTCATATTTCTGACAATAGGAAATCTATATCCTAAAGACGCGGCAAACATTTTTTCTCCACATCCAACAGAAACCTCATATCCTGATCCCATATAAGTTGGTAAACCATCAGTGGTAGATAAATCTGGAGTCCTATATTGAAAACAAGAATAATCATCGCTATTAACGTAGTCAGTAGTGTGTTCCAAAGTGATGGCAAAATCAAGGGTATGATAGTCTGTTCCTGGAACGGGAATAAATTCCGTATAGGCCAATTTACTTTTAAAACTAAGAGGCATACTATTATAAACATCTATGACAGGACCAGTTTGAAATAAAAATTTCCTGACATCATTAGGATTTATATCAAACGAATCATCATTTTCATCATAAAACCATCTAACAGCAGGTTTTACACCTTCATACAGAAGAGTTAATTCTCCTCCCTCAAAAGATGACTGCATCGATCCCCGACTATAATCAGCTAAAAAGCTCAAATGAGTGGTGGAATTTAAGTCAAAAGTAACATCCAAAGTAGCAAAATCATAAATATATTTGGACTTCCTATATCCCCCAAAGAACCATCCTTGTCCTGTATCTTCAATATATTCCCCCGTACTATAATGACTGGCATAGTGACTAACCGAAAGAGTTATGGTGGGCAGTAGCTGATGATTAATGTAAGTCAAACCCGCAGCCCAGTCCCTGCTTAATTGAACGAAAAATTGAACTTTGTGCCTCTCTAAATAATCACCCATCTCAACATAACCACCACCAAAAAAATCACGATTACTATACCCCATTCTAGGGACCATAATCATCGGTTGATAATTATTATCCAACGCCGAGTAAGGTTTTTGTTTCTTTAATAGCATACTCACATCTTTTTTACTCTGCATAATCAATGGATCTTTAGTCTTTTGAACAACAACCATTTTTGCTTTTGGTGGCAAACTGGTAATTTTATTGATCCTAAAACCAAAGGCCGTAAAGTGGGAATAGTACACTGCTCCCTTAAAAGGAAATGGAGCGAAAGCTCCAAAACGAACCCTGGTAACTGGCTTGGATCGTAATGAAGAAAGGTCCAAATAATGAATATCATGGACACCGCCTGAACGTTCAGTGGAATAATAAATACCTTTGCCTTTGGAAGAATAAACCGGATCATGATTATCAAACTCATCCTTAATTAAAACCTTTAATCGATTTGTTTGCCTGTTAAATAAGGCTAAAAAGGTTTGATGTACCTGACGAACACCCATTAAAATATTTTTCCCATCAGGTGAATAATCGATTCCATAAATCCAAAACTCAGGAAGTTTTTTATCCTTATTGAAAAGAATCCTGGTTCGTCCCCGCCCCTTGGATCTTTGAACAACTGATAAATTACAGGTCGAATCAAAACAACTATTAAAAGCTACTTCTTTACCATCAGGGGAATAAGCTGGATCTCGAGCTCTTTTGTTATAGGTAATCCTTCTTTCTGTTCCAGTAGACAATCTTAGTTCATACAAATCTATCATATACTCGGCTTTAGTATCAAACAACGGATCCACCAGCTTACTATAGACAATATATTTACTATCAGACGAGAAATCTACCTGACCAAAATTAACATCTTCGACTTCTATGTCTCCTATCCCAGCCGGTAGTTTGTTTAAATCTATCGGTTTAGTTATAACATTTTTAAAAGATACGATTCTCAAGGTAAAGGGCCACGCATCAGAAACAAAAGCCGCATGCTTACCATCAGGTGACATTTTAAAATAATTAATTCCTATTGGTCGATCCCTAGCCTCTCGATTCTCATCTTCATCTTTTTTAGTATCCTCAATGACAAAAGGAATTCCTTCAAAGATTTTTCCTCTCTTTTTATAAAATGCTTTTATCTTGTTGGTTCGATCCTTGAACCACATTTTATATAACTTTTCACCCGAAATACCCAGAGCCAACTTTACACTATCTTTCCAATTAAACAAATATTGCTTACTCCTGGCACTTGCAATCTCCATCGGCTTATCAGCACCAAATTTCTCACTAACAAAACGCAGCATATCAAAGCCTTGATTATACAAACGTTCCCCTTCTAAACCTTTTTTATCGCTAAAAACGTCCAATTCCTCCCATTTTAAAAGTTTATTCTGAATAAAGGCCGAACGAAGCATCATATCACGCTGACTGGTCCAAGGACTAATACCAATCTGATTATTGATAAATTGAGCTATACCCTCTGTCCACCACATAGAACGGTTAACATCGGAGATAGAAATAGAATTATTGACAATATAATCATTGGCTTTATGATCAGTATTAAATTCCAGCTCCATCATAGTAGATAATTCTGAAAAATATGATTGCTTTTTTAAAGTTAAATCATGGATCAACTCATGAACAAAGACCGTACCAAGACCTCTGGTTTTTCCTCGAAAAGGAGAATGCAGATCGGTACACATAAAAATTAATAGATCCGAATCAGAAAAAGCCTCTCCTCCTGGCTCAGGCATATCATCACGGACCACAACATGAATTTTTTCCTTTAGGGGATATTTAATTAACTTATTAATCTGATCAAACCATTTATCTCCATACTCAACCGGTATTGCCGCACAATGTTCAGCTCCACGATGATAATGAATGATAAAATGCTTGGTCTCAATCGTTGACCAGGGAAATTTAGTGTAGTTCTTAAAAGAAGCTTGAGCTGTGTGTCCGATTATTAACAGACTAATGAAGCAAAAATAGAAAAAGTAAAAAAAATAGTAAAAATAGCGAAAAGAACGAAAAAAACCAAAAAAGCGAATAATGATGTATTTCAAAATCTATACTCCCTTAAATATTAAAAGTAAAAAAACATTAAAAGAAAATAGAAACCCCGGAAACTATTTCGGTATAGTTACTAATAAAAGGGTTTACTACAAATCTCTGTACTGGTAACTCTTCCTCAGTTGTATAATTTTGATTGACGGCAAATGTGTCCTTGGCCGTCAAAGGATGATTATATGAAACGAAGAAAATAAATGCCTTGGAAAAGGGAACATCAAGACCACCGACGAATATCATTTTCTGATAATCAGTAGGATCAATCTCCATAAACCCTGGCTCCTTTTCAAACCAATATTCCGGTTGTTGATCCTTGGGGCTTTCAGAAACCTGGTCGGGAGATCTTTTGATATATTTGCCTCCCACTCGTAAAAAGACAGCATTACCGGCCAGCGAAAAGGGAGAAATTCCTAATTCAAAACTGCCAACTATTTTACCACCTGGTTTGTAGGTAGAATGATATCCGTTTTCATTTATCAAAAAAGAAGAAAGTTCGGTAAGACCATGATGATACTCACCAGACAGCAGCATATATATCCAACTTGAAGAGAAACGCATCGCGGCGCTGGCAATTAAGGTAGTATAATCCTCAGAAGTTAAAACGTTTTTGCCATCAAAAAAGGCGTTTCCAGTTGGAAATCTGGCTCCAAAACCTAAAGATAAAAATGAAAAGATCCCCATAGATAATCTTAATTCACTATCAGTCATATCAAGTGCCGTGAAATCCTGATTTCCGTTACCGATATCATAAGACCAATCGGTTTTAATAAAAGCGGTTTTGACAATTAAATCTAAGGAATCAGTTATCCCATGACGAAAACCTAAATTCATAATATGACTTTTATGATCTTGCTCAAACTCATATTCTTTTCCCGTATTATCAAAATCCTTATCTACATAAGCATAAGTGTATCCAAGCAAAAAAGAAGAAACACCTCTTCCTACATGCAAAGAATAATAACTATCGTCAGGAGATATGGTAGATTGACTGCTCCTTTCTACCAATAAGTTGGCATAGATATAAAAATTAGTTGAAACCAAAACCGTGCCGAATAAAATAAGATAGTAAATAGTTCTTCTTAACATTTATTCCCCTAATTAAGGTTAATATCTGATAAACGTAATGTAAATAAACCATCGTGCGTTCCTATATAGACAAGGCCATCAGCCGAAATTGAAAAAGCAGTAACCGTTGTTTTCTTTCCAAAACTAACGTTCTGAATTAGTTTTAAATACTTATGATCCAGCAGCACTAAAGAAGATTCATTCGACATACCTACTAAATAAACTTGATCTTCAAGCTTTATCGCCGCTTGAAACCCTAAAGGGCCGCTACCTAAATCACCTAAAATTTCATTTGTCTCTTTAACTGTATCAAGATCTCTCCATGCTTGCAGAATCTGATCCATATCCTCCGCAGAAAGAATTAGCTGCCCTGTCTCATCATATTCCACTAAATGGATCTCATCAGCTATCGATACCACACCATAAATTTTTTCATCCAATTCAAATAATTGCTGAACGGAAAAAAGCATCTCTCCTTGCAATAAAATAGGAGAGAAAGTTACTTCTTCACCATTTCTAGATAGTAGTGCCATACCAGATTTAGTACCGACTAAAATATTATCACTATAAGGAACCTTAATAAGAGCAGTTACATGATTATCAACCAGTCCGTTGGGATATACTTTTTTCCAGGTATTAGCTTGATAATGATATAAATAAGAAGGCTCCAGCCCCTTACTTCCCACTAATAACTCATTATTCTGCGCCAGAATAAACGGCTCTTTTAATCGATATCGAAAGGTCAACTTTTCTGACCATGTGTTATCACTTTCATCCCAATAATAAACCGCATTATCGCTGACTAAATATGTATCTCCGGCAATATGAGCCACATCATGAATGACATCATGGATAACATCATCCGATGTACTAGAAAAATAGTTGACCCATGTGTCATCAGTTCTAACTCCGCTCCAATTTTTAGCTAAGACAATTAATCTATTTTGAGGATCTCCTTTTATGGCATAAAGCTGGGTAATCTCCTCATGATCAATTTTATTTATTGTTCCCTGATGATATTCATAAATATCATTGGTGCAAGCAAAGTAGATAAGATCCGAGGATATAGCTAATAGATGTGTTGGTATACAGATTTTATTGATGTCATCCATCATGGACAGTGTATCATAATAATGAATAACTCCTTTGGAGGTACTTAATAATATGCCTTCATCAGGTATATCTGCTATCATTAAAATCGGATTAGATTTAAATAAATCCTTTTGAAAGAACTGATGCCAACGTAGACCGACCTGAACACATACCTCATCCTTACCTAATAACCAACTTACATCATCATCTACCCACAATCCATATAGACTTTTACATTTCATTACGTCTGAAGGAATCCACCAACTATCTATACCATCGGTCAGCCCTAGTATCTTATCAGTTGTTAGATACCAGACTTTTCCTGACCCAAGTTCAGCTACGTCCACAATTTGATCTGAGCTTAAGCCATGTTTTGTGTTATATAAGCCAAATCCAGAATTGGTCCATTTAACGAACCCTCCGTCGGGATGAATTAAAAAATAACTATCATCATAACCTTGTTTGATTCGACGAATTCTAGAATTAACTATAGTATCTGATGTTATTTCAACTGTGTATTTCTCTAATCCTTGAGGTTCAGTATCTGCCATCTCTTCTTCCTCAATTATCAACGAATCTAAGAAAAAAGATGTTTCATACTGATAACTCTGATGAGTTTGGTTTTGAAACAATAGTTGAAAGTAGTAGGTTTTTTTAGGAACTAAAGCAAAAAATAATGGTTCTTCCGGCTCTTGGCTGTCAAACATGGGAGTTGTATCGTTATCAACATAAACCCGATATAAAACATGAGGATTCATAATAAAAAAATATACCGTCGATTCCTCATCAGCAACTAACTTGAACCATTTTTCGTTAGTGTGAGTAAAAGCAGTGGCAATTACTTCTCCTTGCAGGAACAACTGAGATTCAGCTCTACTATCACCGCCTAATTGTTGCACCTTATAACGTGAATGTTGAAAATCACAAGCGATTGGTCCACAACAAAAGATTAAAACTAAGAAAAACAAAACTAATACTAAAAAAGACTTCCAACGAATAATCAAATTCATCCCCAACTTATTCAGAAGTAGGTAAGAAATTTATCAATCACAAAGTAAGCCCTTGCTAATTCTCTAACCCTAGAATATAATTTTAATTATCCATATATTAAGAGTACCATATTACCTGAGTTCAACAAATAGTTTTATAACCTTTAACTAGAAAACGGTTTATCGTGAAGAATTATAACAAGGAGTAAATTGTGTATAAAAAATTAGGAACATATTTTCTTTTTGTTGGTTTAGCCTATATTTTATTAGTTCTGGGATGGCAAGCCTTTCCCAATTCATACGATCCAGAAAAGGAGATTTTGCATGAATATCTACAACCGGCAAAACAATTAAAAACTAATTCTCAAGTTGCCTCGAAAATGAAAAATTTATCCAAACCGAACTCTAAGAATCCAAAGAACTCTATGTTAAAATCAAAATCGATTTCGAGATCGCGGCCAATTATAAATATTAAGCCTAAGATAATTCACCCCGGAGCACCGTTGACTACCTCTATTTGTGCATCAGGAGAAAAATATCAAATTAAGTTCAATGACCAAATAAAAACATCTAATTTAAAGAAAGATGGCTGTACTTACGCATCATTTGGGATACCATCCCAGGCTAAAGTAGGATCTTTGGTGTTAATTACCTACCAAAATACCCAAGGTAAGCAAATTAAACGCTATCTTCGAGTGAAAGAACATAAAGATTTGTAAAAACCTTAAATAGCTTATTTATAGAGGGGCAAACGCACTCATAACATCACAGGCAACAGAGGCAAATTGTTGTACATTTGCTTGGGCTCTCCTGTATTCCTCAGTTAGCCTATCAACCGCAGTTTTAACAGGGGTATTCTTACGATGGTATACCAATCGAACATCTGTTAGGCGGTCTCCTTGCCTAACTAATTCAAATCTAGGATTAAGGTATAATGCATGCTTGGGAATATTAAGTGAGTCATTTATTCTAATAGAATGGCTGCGCCAAGCTCTATGTGTATCGTTATAAAAAGCCAAATCTTTACTTAGCTGTCTTGCACCTTCCACATCTCCGGTAGATCGCAATTCTTGAAGAGTACCCCATAATTCTCCCAGTGAAGTTCTGGCAGCATCTATACTTTTAAGGCGAAATTTAGGAAATCCTGATTGGGACATATTACTTCCCACTATCAAGGCTCCATCCCGGATCATTTTATTTAACATAACCTGCCTGGCCCAGTTATGAGCTTGTTTGATAGAAGTTGTATCATCGGCAAGTTTTCTATAGAGATTAACTTGTCTGGTGAAAAATCGTATAATTTCAAGCTCAACAAACTGCTCTGCGTCTTGGGCACTAAAGGAACTGGGTAAAATACCTTTTTCCATTAAAAATTGATAATCGGTCAAATGGTATAAAGATGCTGTTTCTGCCCGACATTCTTCAACCGGATTGACTAATTCTTCCAAGGCAGTAGCTTCAACACCAGGAAGCAATTTACCAGCTCCATGCCCCAATATTTCATGAAAGTCAGTTTTTAGCTCGCTTAAAGCGAGGAAATCCGGCCTGAACCACTTATGGTATTTGGAGTGGAAAAAGGGCCTAATTTTATCTAACTCTGTAGGAGCAATTCGATCACCAACTAAATCTTCTTGCACGTTAAAAACACCATAACTTTTAGATCCATATCGTTCAGAAATATCAGCACTATTAGGTAGGTTCACCCCTCTAAATGCTCCTTCTCCCCCTTCTCCACCACCATAAAGCATGTTAACCGATCGGGCTTGAGGAACTGCTGTTCGAGATGGTCCTAAATTCTTAAAGCGTTGATCCACGGGCATTTTTTCTTCAAATTCAGCGGCATTAGCAATAACTGCATCTGTACGCGCCTTTTCATCAGGGTCATTTCTAAGTAATAGTATCATACCTGTCCATGCTCCCCTAACTTGAATAGGATCACTATAAACCTCAATAAAGCCTATTTGAAAATCAATATCCTGCGGTTTATATTGGGTCCATAAAATTTCGGCTTTAGCTAAATCCTGCGGATTTCCAGTATCTAAAGCACGACGATAAGCACTTATAATCTCCTTTTCCTGCTCATTTCCAAACTGGGACGCTAGATCTAAATGATAATCGATTGCCAATAATTGCTCTCCATATTTACCATCGACTTTAATCGGTTCGAGTTCAACACTTCCATTATCTTTTCTAACGGGAAAGCTTAAAAAGTGATTTCTAAGTTCTGGAGGTAAAGCATCTAGAACTACTTTGGTAACACCTGGCCCATAAAACCGGCTTTGTGAATCCCTAATAGGATCAATAACACCATCAGCATCAGCGTCAGCAATAAAAATCCTTCTAAATTGAGGATCAATTATATCTTTGACCAACCTATTGGCTTCAGCTGTGAGACTTTTGGTTTCTCTTGCTTTTTTATCTTTTTTACTTTCTTCCCTCTGAGCAACCCTCACAGCGTTTCTAAATGCTTTCCTGGTAATATTTAAGGTAAATTTAGTATTTTGAGAAGCATCATAATTTCCCTTATTTTTATACAACCTAAATAAATACGCCTCGATGGCTGTTCTTGTCCTACGACCATATAAATTTTGATAACGCCACAACCTTTCAAATAAAGCTCTAATAGCTAACCCTTCAGGACTCTTCTGTTGCCAATATATATCTCGTCCCGCGTCAATAGCCTGACTTAAATTATAAACAAATAATTTCCTTTCTAAAGGTAAATCATCAAAACCAGGGACAACAAATTGCTGAACAATATTTTCTCCCTTCCGCCCTAATTTTGATTGAGGTAATGATTTATCTGTTTTAGATTCAGATAGAGGTTGAGCTATAATCGAGGACCAATTTGAAGATAACATGCTGAAAATAGAGCAAAATAAAAGTAAAAATAAACAAGATCTTTTCATGAATTTAACCTTTAATTTAAAAGATGGAAATAAAAGCCAGATACTAATTTAAAATAATGAATTAACATACGGTTTATACTAAGAATTATATAAGTACGACAATGACAGTTATTAAATTAATAAACCATTATTTATGGTAAATATAAAACTCTAAGTATATTGTCAATAATGTTATTAGGTTTAAATATGGTTATTGAGGACAAAATTGCCGTTTATTGTAGTATTTATAGTTTTGTTGACAGGGATAATATTGGTTATAAACCCAATCAATACCTTGGTATACATCTTTAATAAAATATCTCTTAGCTGGATGGAGCCATGAAAGATGGAAATATTTGAAACTAAGCATCTTCAATGCTTCTTCTTTGGTAGCGTCCATATATTCTAGTTTATAAATAGCCGTTGCTTCCCCTGTTCGATCAGCACCAGCATAACAATGCACCAAGATAGGACGTTCACTGTTCTTATATGCCTCTAATAAGGCGATCAAATCATTACGATGAGGCAATCGATCCGCACTCATGCTAATATCAACATGATCTACATTCTCCTGTTTCGCGATTTCAATCTCTTTGCGATACCATTCATGATCATTATTGGTACCTCTCAGATTTATAATGGTCCTAATTCCATACTGATTTATAACCTCCTTCAATTTTTCCGGACGTAATTGGGCAGAACGGTACAATTTACCATCATCGACTGAGTGAAAATTGGAAACAAAGTAATAATCAGCTGCCTGACTAGTAAAAGATTGTGATAGACAATAAACTAAGGATAAAGATAAATAGAAAAGCGCTGAAAAAAATTTCTTTCTAAAAGAACAACCAAAAAACACCTTCCCTGACAATAAGTTCCCTTCCATGGATAACTCCTTTTGATATGTTTATATTAACTTTTCATGCACAAAACCTCAATAACATTGTGAACACAATGGACAGAAACCAGCACACGACTTCAATAGATATCATTCTTTAATCTTTAATCAGTTTAGTGACAGTAGATAAAGCTAATTGCTGTTCCTCTTTGGAG
>CAZJDM010000133.1:0-11574 GCA_964544765.1 uncultured bacterium | reverse complement strand
GCGATGATTTTGATCCCCTTGACTTTTTCTATTACCCAAGGTATCGTCTGGGGGTTTTTAAGTTGGGTATTACTTAAAATAATTTCTAAAAAGTGGGATGAATTGCCAGTTATGTTATTAATAATAAGTGGATTTGCAATTTTGCTTTTAGTTTATCAATTATGATTATAGTATGATCAATAGTAATTAATGTATGATTAATAAAAAACAAATTATGAGCGGTTTTAAAAGGTTAGTTCGTGATGTTTCTCATGATATATCCAATCCTCTTATGGTAGCGATGGTTCAGGCTAAAATGCTGCAAGAAAAATGTGGAGATGATGTTAGGGTTGGTCAACGCGCTAAGCAAGTGCTTTCAGCGACCGAGCAGATTTTTGCTATTACTGAAAAACTAAAATCTTTAACTAATCAAATAGTCAAAAACACCCCGACCACTAATATTGAGTTAAATCAAATTTTAAATGCCTTAATTGATTCTCAAATGCCATTACTGCAATCAAGGTCCATAGAAATTCAAACTGAGTTATGCTCTCAGCAACTGAATATTAAAGGAAATCATGATCAGATTATTTTAGTTTTTAAAGAATTAATTGACAATAGTTGTAAGGCTTTTAATGCCATCCAGTCAGATGATCCAAAATGGATAAAATTTTCTTCAAATATTGGAGAAAATGGACACATTGAGATTAGATACTCCGATAATGCTGGAGGTATTTCGCAAGAGACTCAAGATCATCTTTTTAACTTTTTTTCGATTAAAAATTTGGATCAAAAAAATATTAACTTAGGTCTACCCCTAATTAATAGTATTGTTGAAGAACATAATGGCTCTTTAAAATTAAATTCTCAAATAGATAAAGGCTCTACTTTTACTATCACTTTTTTCTAGTAAATTTACTTAGCTGGTCTGGTTCCACAATTGACTGTTGTATTACCAGTTAAATCTGCTAGATCTTCACAAGAATCATATAGCAATTGTAGTGCATACATTAAATTATGCATACCGAAACTCTTATCTTCAATATAGACAAGTTTATAGTTCCAGAAAGCTTTGAAAAATCTGGTGTTATCAGATGTCGCGGTAGCTGAATCATCTTTATCAACATTCATTCTGAATCCATCATGATTACATCGACCATCTGATGACCATTTAATAGCATTGGCAACACCACCAACACCACTTAATTGGAAAGCTTCCTGTAATAGGCCATTACAATCATTATCGGGATCAGCTAGTAGTTTTAAGGCATCATTAAATTGAGTGGCAGGCTGAATATTTCCACCCGTTTTAAAGTACGCGTCACCACTTTTCAAGAAACCATCAGCGGCAAGTGATCCCCAAGCGCCAACTGAAGCTGAAGTTAAAGCTGAATCGTCATGACATCCGGCTAAGTTACATCCGGCGACATTACCTTTAGGTGCGCCATGTACTATACCCACAGCATTGAAGCTATGTCCGCCTACATTGGGAGAAAGACCATATCTACCGTCAGGATAAGTCATATGGCACGTAATGCAGTTAGCGTCATCTATAGTAGTATGTTTACTATTTTGATATGTCATACCTTCATATTCGGCTCCACCCATACCTAAAAGAAGGTCTGCTTGTGGTCCGTGATGAGGTCCCCAATATGACATATAAGTTTTAATGCCACCAGATGCTGCACTGAGAGCACTTTCATTGGCGTCAGATGATCTGGACATATGACAATTGGCGCAAAGTGAGCCTTTGGTTTTCTCATAAGATCCACCCGAAGTTAAATCTACTTTGGTACCATCAGCAATAGTTAAATCGAAATTTGATTTATCATGTGGGCTATGACAGGTAAAACAATTCATTTGCGATGGGTTTTTGATTACATCCGCGTTTTTTTCATCATCTGAAGCGTATTCGCCATTGATGTCTTTTAGAAATCCCTCTCTAGTGTGACATACTTGGCAACCGCTAGCATTGGCGTAAAAGGTGTCCGCACCATGATATTCATAGCCGGCCACTTGATCCATATATTCCATGCTCATTGGATCATTAGCATTATAGTTAATATTAGCGTATTTATCATAGATAGGAACCATATAACCATTAGCGTGAACAGAATTCTTCCAGCCAGTTCGCGCTGACTGAATTTGGTATCCCAGTTCACTGGTGTCTGAATGACAACCCAGGCAAGAGCTGGAATTTAATTCTAAAGTATTTGTTTCATCCTCATCTTTTTCATTACAAGCCATGTTCCATATTACTAAGAATACGATGAATAAAACCACACTATAGAATTTATACATTTACACCCCTCCTCCAATAAAAATAAAATTGAAAAAATTGTTATACTGATTATATTATAATAATAAAATATAATTTAAGTATAATCAATAAAATATATATACTTTGTTGATTGATTGGTGTAATAAAATAAAGAGCAAAAACATGATAATTGAATCGGAGAAATTTTGAGTAAGCTCTGGTATTACATAGGTAAGCTTTGGTTTTATATTGATAAACTGGGATTATTTTTAGGAATAGTACTAAGCCTTTTCACCTTTCCCTTAACTTCCTTTGTCGCGGTAATTCCTTTGGCTACTTTTTCCAAATATATAACTAATGACCTACTCTTATTAACTAGTGGTATTTTTTTAGTATTACTGGGTGGTTTTTTAAACCTAATTTCATCGATAACCATCGGTGTGATTTTAAGCTATTGTCTAAGAAAGATTAGCGCGCTTATTCATTTAACAAGATATATTGAGTCTTTTAGGGATCAAGAACATCCGGTTGAAAGATCACTCTTTTCCAAATTAGGCGCTTTGGTTGGTGCGGGTGTAGGCTTATTTGTATTCTTTACAGAAGGTGGTTTAGCTGTAAGTACAGTGGCCCAAAGAGTTGAGAATTTATTTCCATTTCCCATAATTTTGTATTATGGAGAACAACAAACCATCAATATAAGTCATATTTATTCTATGTTAACAGGATTCCTTACTATTGGGTTTTTATGCATAATCATTGGTATTGTATTAGGAAGCTTAGCTGGGATTTTAATTGATCGATTAGTGTTAACTGTTCGGATGTAGAATTGGATAATAAAAAAAATGCTAAATATAGATGAGTTAAAAAAAAATTCTTTATTTGTATTTCTTCTTTTTAATTATCTTTTTAATTGCTGCAATTTTTTAATTGCTCAGGATTTTATATCTAAAGATGACCTGCAGAAAGCAGATGATGTAATTATTAAACACTTTCCCAATTTATCTAAATCTTTCGGGCAAGCTGATGATTGTGTTAGGTGTCATCCTGATCACCTTCGCCAAGTATCCAATAGCATTCATGGTAAGATTGGATTGTTAGAAAGGTTTCCCCCAGGAAGTATTTGTTTGACTTGTCATGCTGTCAATCATCATACATCTAACTATAAAGAAACTGATGATAAGTTCCTTGTTTTGGCTAGATCAATATCCGAAAAAAAATCGTGTATTAAGTGTCATTCTGATCCAGTTATATCGGAGATTTTCCAGTTTCCGATTTATGTTCCTAGCCAATTCGAATTGTCGATGCATTACCGTAAAGCCATGTTGGGAGATAGTGAGGCTCCGTTATGCGCGGATTGTCATGGTAATCATAGTATTTTAAAAACCAAGGATCCTAATTCTCCTTTTTTTAAAATTACTACTAGAGTAAAAATATGCGCTAAGTGCCATCCTAGAGCTAATGAAAATTTTACTCGTACCTTTGATCATCTACCTATCACTTTTGAACATAAGCCGATTGAATTTATTGTAATAGCCGCTTTTAATTTTCTGATATTGACTACTTTTTTAATGCTTGGCTTTTTCATGCTGTTGGATCTTATCGCTATTATAAGAAAAATCTTGTTTAGATCTCAAAAAGTAGATGTTCAAGGAGAGTCATCTACAGAATATGTAGAACGTTTAAATTTAAGTCAGCGTTGGCAGCATTTTTTACTATTCGCTAGCTACATCATTCTTGTTTTAACCGGTTGGCCCCTTCTAGCACCTAAATCACCCGATTTTACCAGCGTAATTAATGGTATGGGAGGAATACGCTGGTTTGCGAATATTCATAAAACAGCAGGTTTTGTGATGATTTTCACTTTTATTTATCATTTGTATTATCTTTTTAAACTTTCTAGATCAGGGGCCAAGATAAAAGCTTTTCCACTACTACCTAAACGCAAGGATTTTGTTGATCTGGGTCATTTATTTCTTTTTTTCCTAGGGGTGAAAAAGAAACGGCCAAGTTATGAGCAGTTTGCTTTTTTTGAAAAGTTCGATTATTGGGCCGTCTGTTACGGAGTTCCTCTGATGGGAGTAACTGGTATTATTTTAATGTTTCCTACCGAACTAAGTTATGTCTTTCCTGCTTGGGTCATTAAAGTATCTGAAATTGCTCATGCGTATGAGGCCCTTTTAGCGGGGGTCGTATTAATGATTTGGCACCTATATAATGTCCATTTAAAACCGGGGATTTTTCCGATGAATTGGGCCTGGTTAACAGGAAGAATGACCAAAAAACAATATGAAAAAGAACATAGGGCTCATGTAAATTATTTAAAAGACAAGCGGCAATGGTAACTTATAATTATAAATGGTGGTCTATTTTATTCCTTCTAGTTGGCTCTTTATATTTAGTTTTCTCGGTACCATCTTTTGGCTATTTTTCATCTCAATCTCAAATTTATTCCGGTCTTTCCAGATCTACTTATAATAAAGTTAGGACTCCTATTATCTTAGATTGGCAAGGTACCTATTTACACACCTCAGGAATTGAAACTTATTTTGATATGGCACTTGAGAATGATCCGACTATTAGTGAGTATTCTCTTAATGCTTATGAAGTATTTCTTACTTATCCGTTTAAGTTCCAGAAAAACCCAAGGCTTCGTCCTTCACTATACTTAAATATGGGACGACAACAATTGGCTGAAGGTTTTATATGGGAAGCCATTGATGGTGTTATTATCCCCTACTATATTGGTTCCCAAATGAAGGTGTTGGTATATGGTGGATGGATCGCTAATTCCGCAGATTCTCAAGATTTGGAACTTAAAGATAATATTTATGGCAGCTCTATTACTTTGTATACCTTAGGTAGTCAGATAAAACTGGGCATTAATCGTAAGCAGCATGAAACAGCTACGGTTGCCTCTTATTTGCATTTGGGCAAAAGGTTTGAAACGTTTTATTTTAAACCCACTATTTGGTTGAAGTCGGAGTTTGATCTACAAGAAAATTCATTTGATCAGGGTTTATACACCCTTAATTTACAATTTAACTCAAAACTTGGCGCTATTTTGGGTCACTCTATTAGACATCCTAAACAGCTAAATGAGAAGCAAAAGTATATTTATTATCTATTCGCTGATTCTCCTGTACGACAGTCATTTTCAGAAATCCATTGGGATGTTTTTGATGGATTTTCAGCTAATGCAAGGTATGAATTAATAGAAATGACATCGGTTGTGGGCAAAGAATTGGCTGATCGTGAACATTTTTACTTATCTTATAATTGGAACCAGTGGGCAGTTAATGCAGGTGTGAGCTACTTAACCAGTGAAAAAGGTAAAACCTGGAACTACTTTTTTCAAGTTAATAATCAGTTTTTAAAATTGGTTCAATTTGATTTAAAAACCGATATTTTGCATGTGGAAAAAAGTAATGGAATTAAAGGAATGATTGAAGTAATAAGATTGAAAACTAATTATGACATAAATCCTGATTGGAAATCTATGCTGGCTTTTGAGCTGGAAAATAACTTTATGTCAGGATGGGATGTAAGAGCAGTATTATATGTGGCGCATTTATATTATTAGAATATTTTTTATTATATTTTTAATTACTATAGGGCTATTTACTTCCAGTTTAGTTGGAGAAGAGAGTAATAAGACTAGTAAGGCTAGTCAGGTTAGTGGTGCGAGCAAAGATAGTAGCAATAAAGATAGCGGCAATAAAGACAGCAGTAATCAGAAGCTCTCAATACAATTTGGCCATACTACTTTTAAAAATTTTTCTCATAAGACACATGGAAAATTATTTAAAAAGATGAAAGTAGGATGTCAAGATTGCCATTCGTTTAGATATCGAGCCAAAAAGAGAAATAGACTCACCAAATCTGTCGAACTAAGCCTACTCCATCCTCCCAAAGAAGTGTGTCATACCTGCCATCTTGACGCAAGATCTGCCTCTGGATTAAATAGTTGCTTATTATGTCATTCAAAGGCGGATAAAATTAAGCCGCCTGATCATAAAATAGGATGGAATGCTCGACATGGATCTTTGGCTGAGTTTAATCAGGACTCATGTTTAAGATGTCACCGTCGGAATGATTGTTCGGGATGTCATAATCAGAAGAAAAAGTTTTATGCAAGGGTTCATACAGGATCCATCCGTTTTACACACTCAATTGAGGCTTCGGCTAAACCTTATTCTTGTATTCAATGTCATCGATCCAAACAATTTTGTTTAGATTGTCATACAGAAAGAAGGTGATCCTAGTGGATAAGTTACTAATTCTCATAATTACTGGTTTTTTGATAATTGCTGCTTGTGGTGAAAATCAACCCTATGAGGATTATGAAATTGAGAAACAACAAGATTTAGTTTTAGATCAAACTAATCATCCTCATGGTTTTGGAAGAAGAGAATGCTTTTATTGTCACATTCCGAGAAATATACATCAAAGAGGAAAAATAGATAGACACAGCGCTGCGATGGCTCGTTATTTAGTCAAAAAAGATGGCATCAAAAATTGTAAAGTTTGTCATGGTAATAACGGAAATATTTAAGGAAATAGATTCATGATTAAATTAATAATTTTTGCTGTTCTTTTTACTTATTTTAGTTTAAATTCAAGTGATAAAATATGGTGCTTGGAATTTAAAAGGTTGGACCCTCATGGAAAAGAAACAGATGTTCTTTCCTTGGCGGTTTTGAAAGAAAATGAAGGATGTAGAGTTTGTCATAATATGGTTGAAAAAAAAGTAATTATCAAAAACAAAACTATAAATAAAGGCAAAACTATAAATAAAAGTAAAACTGTAAACAAAAATAAAATAGTAACCAAAAGCAAAATAGTAACCAAAAGCAAAGTAGTAACCAAAAGCAAAATAATAACCAAAGATAACATTAATAAAATATGTAAAGCTTGTCACAACAAAATACCCCATAGCGGCTTAAACGAACATCAGGGCAAAGACTTGTCTCTATTGAAAGGGAAGTTAAAAGGAAAAATTGACTGTATGACTTGTCATCGTCCACACCGAGCCTTTTTATCTTCCATTGAGAAGCAAAAGGAGCCGCAGTCTTTGCCCCCTTCTTTTTTAACAGATAAACTAAAGTATGACAGTATACTGAAGGATTTTATTTGGAGACCCAGCAAAATGCCCTTGCTCCATACAAGTTGTACTGATTGTCATACTGAAAATAATTTACCATGAAGTGTTTAGCGAGAAATAATTTTTGTATTTGGAACATTATTGTTTGGAGTTTTTTACTTCTTATTATCAGTGGTATCGGTGGTAGTAGTGGTAAGGCTCAAGATTTAACGCCCCAAGTGTCCTTTAGCTGGCAAAGGAAAATAGCGAATCCTTCCATTGTTACTACCTGTGGTAAATATTTATGGGTATACAGTGTTAAGCAACATTCTATTTTTATTCTTTCTTTACGAGATGGACATATTAAAAAAGAAATCCCTATAGAAAAACAAGAAATTGGGGAACTTGTTACCGCAATGGATTGCTATCAAGGAGAATTATTAGTAGCTACCAGAAGGATGCTTACTAATGAACACCAGCTTTCGTTATTCTCTCTGAGAGATTATAACTCGACATTAAATCAGTCCGGTCAGGATGAGTTGGCTTTAAAGAGGTCTTGGCCCACTACCGATAAAAAAATCTTTATTAGAGATATTTTTTGTCAGTCAAATGGTTGTTACTTGGTGAAAGAAGATTTATTTTTTAGTTCAGATCTAAAAACCTGGCAAAAGATCGATGTCCCGCCCTCTAAAGAGGTTGAATATATCAAGTTAGAAAAACAAAAGAATCCTTTTGGGGATTGGCAAGATAAGATGAGGATGTCTAAGGGTAGATACTCTAGGATTCTTATTACTCCCCAGAAAGATCTCTTGTTACTTGATCCTCTGAGAACTTCAATAGTTAAATATCCCCAGTTTTCTGGCGCGATAATTGATCACTCCTTATTGAAGAAATGGGGTAAATGGGGCCGTTGGGATGGAACTTTTATGTATCCTAAAGCCATGTCTTATTTATCTGGTCTTTCCCTATTATCCATTATTGACGCCGGATTAAAACTAGTCTTCTTATATGACTTGGAAGGAGAAGTAAAAGGGCACATTTCTTTAGCTAACGATCATCGATTTGATTACCCTCTGGATCAGGCAGCTAAAGGTAATAATTTATATATCGCTGACTTTTTAGGGAACATGGTTCATGCCATTAATATTCCTTCAGATCTCGATGTTGGTGAGAAAAAACAAATTGAAAATATTGAAGAGTTGTTACATACCAATTTATTTTTTCATAAAGAAGTCATAGAAAAAGCGGACGAAGTTCGCTGTTTAAATTGTCACGATGGATTAGAAGTAAATAGTTTGCAAAATTTTATTGATAAAAACCATCATCCGCTTAATGTAGAAGTCAAATGGATGAAAAATGAACTGCCTTTAAAGAATAATAAAATTACGTGTATAACCTGTCATAAGACTCATCATAAGAAGGATGAAACTATAATTGATAAAAAACAAGTATTATATAAAGTTAATTTGAGAGTTAATATTCTTGATCTTTGTCAAAACTGCCATCAAAAACAGACCGTTCAAAATGAAAATCATTCAGTATTGACCTTCCAGAGAAAGGATTTTTATTATGATAAATGTCTTACTTGTCACTCGATGCATGGAGTGGAAAAGCAGTTATTAAATGAAGGATATCTTGATTTATGTAAAAAGTGTCATCAGGAAGACTTTTCTAATCATAATCATCCATTGAATGATAATGTAACGTGTACTTCGTGCCATGTTTTTCATCATGAGGGTAAAGAAGGTTTAAAAATAAATAAGGACCAATATGGATTTGCTTGTTTATCTTGTCATAATGAATTTAAAAAACATTTAACCCAAAATAGTCATTTACGTCCTGGTGAAATGACCGTTAGAAAGGAACTGAATAAATGGCCGGAGGGTGAAAGAGGATGCCTTACTTGCCATTCTCTTAAAGCTCCAAAAAAGGTAGGAAACGCGCAATGTCTTGAGTGTCATGCAGATCATGAGCTGGTTCATCCTATTAGTGCAATGAAGGGAAAGTCTAAACCTAAATGCATGGAATGTCATGATCCACATGGAAAAAAAGGACATCCCTTTTTATTAAATAAAGATTTTATTGTTTTTAGTCGAGGTGCTTATTGCTTAGGATGTCATCAGAAAGAAATAAATCTTATGTCTCACCCCGTAAAACCAGGATCGTATTGTACTGACTGTCATCCTATGCATGCGGCTTTAAATAAACCGAAAAGTTTGCAATTGAAAAGGCCCTTTATTTATACTAATTGTCTGGAATGTCACCAAGAGCTTAAATTACACGATGGAAAAAATGTTCATTTAACAGTACAACAAATAGTTCAACAAAAAACAAAATTATCAGACAAAACAGGGAGCTTACCAAATGAGACGAAAGACTTACTAAATAAGACAGAAGGGCAAAATGCCAGCTGTTTGCAATGTCACTCTCCTCATAGGCACAAGCAAATCAAAAAAGAAACAGATCTATGTTTTAGTTGCCATCGAGAAAAAGAAAATGCTCATCCACAGTTAAAGGGTCTGCTTGATCCCGGTACTTTAACTGTGGAAGGTCGTAACACTAAGTGTACTACGTGTCACGATCCCCATATTCAGAGTAAGCATAAGAAGTTTTTAAATATGAATTCTTCTTTACTTACTTCACAACGAGGATGCGCGAAATGTCATTTAATAGATGATGTAGTTTTAAAGAGTCACCCTCTAAATAACCAGGTTAAATGCAAATCGTGCCATCCATTGCATGGGGTTTTTGAACTTAATGCGGAGTCTTCTTTTACCAGATTTAGATGTATTTATTGCCATGAAAATATTGCTGCCGGTTTAAATCAAAATAAGCATATGGTTATCTTTGAAGAGGATAGGTTAGAGCGTATTCAAAGTAAAGATCGTGTTTGTATACAATGTCATTCTCCTCATGAATCTAAGTTGCCGGGGAGAGCAGCTTGTATTAATTGTCATGAAGGGTTTAAGTCCAGGCATCAGGAAATAATTCCAATTACAGGTACATCGAGAGCCAAAAATGTAATTTTAGAAGATGAGCAAATTACATGCATTACATGTCATGACCCTCATGGCACCCTAACTGAAGGAAAACTTTTCAAGAAAAAGAAGAGAGATCTATTGATATTTTGTGCTAGTTGTCATGGTGATGAAGTTGAAACATTAATGGAGAAATTTCATTTATTAATTAATCCTCCATTGTTTCTTAAATAACGCGATGTACGGAAAGATATAAATGGCTAAAACACAGATTAAACTAAGATTATTGTGGAAGATTATGACTATAATATTAGGATTTATTGTTGGTTTTTTGGTGATTTTTAATACATTGTTTTTATCTCAGGTATTACCGCATGGAGGATTCTAGGTGATCTCTAATTATAAAATAGAGAAACTTCTTATCCCTTATTTTATTGTAGGTATAGTATTAAGTATTTATCCGGGATATAAGACATATGAGTACGTCTGGAAGGACGCCTCATTTTGTACTTCGTGTCATGTTCATGATTATGCTTCTAATGCTTGGCAGGCCAGCAGTCATAATCAAATTACCACCTGTCACGATTGTCATCATCAGCCACTTAGAAGTTATTTTAAAGAATTTTTTATCATGATTGTCAAACAGCCCAAATACCTGAAAGGATTGGAACGGGTTCCCCATGTTCCCAAAGAAATTTGTTCTGCTTGTCATATTTCAGATTATAAAGAGCGAGGAACCATCAGTGGACCAATGAGAGAAAGAGATATAAGTAAGATCCCCAAGATTGATCAAACCTTCTTACATAAATTACATCTAGAAAGACAAACCGATCTAGAACTGTATACAGAGCAAGAAATTACTGACCCGGCAGATATTGCTGATCCTAAGCAATATCTGAGTAGAGAAAGAGGTCCTAAAAGAAAGATAATTTGTGTGGATTGTCATGGCGGAATAACTAATCGTGCCCATAGTTTTGTTGCGGTTGATCTGGCCTGCACTAGATGTCATTATGAAAGGCATCCGTCAGGGTTTGTTACCGAATATGGTTGCAGGCATTGTCATTTTCAAGATTTTAGGTATTAGTTTATTGGCAAGCCATTCGAGAAGGCCTATTACGCGCGCAGTTACGACCCCCAGAATGCCAGACTTCAGGATGTTGTTCATTTGGGAAGTATCCTTGGCATTGGCCATTATTGTTGTATTGAACATTGCTTGGATAAATTGTAACCGTTCACCTACCCCTCAATTTTTAACATCAGGAAATTCGAGTTTATAA
>CAZJDM010000132.1:0-11584 GCA_964544765.1 uncultured bacterium | reverse complement strand
TTTTCAAGTGGTCCTTGTACTAAACCTCCATCCTGGGATGTAAAAAACTTATCTACAGAAGCAATGGGACGATCTCATAGGTCCAAACTAGGAAAGTCTCGCATCAAATTAGCTTTTGATCTAACTAAGGAAGTTTTGGAACTCCCTGATGATTATTTAGTAGGTATGATTGCCGGATCTGATACTGGCGCTATTGAATGTGCGATGTGGTCAATGCTTGGGCCAAAGAAAGTGGATGTTTTAGCTTGGGAAAGTTTTGGCAGTGGTTGGGTTACTGATATTGTCAAACAGTTAAAACTTGATGCTACAGAACATAAAGCTGATTATGGTCAAATTCCAGATCTAACCAAAGTTTCATGGAAAAATGACGTGGTATTTTTATGGAACGGCACCACCTCTGGAGCATGTATACCCAATGGGGATTGGATTCCCGATGATAGAGAAGGTTTATCCATCTGTGATGGAACCAGTGCCGCTTTTGCCATGCCCATACCTTGGAACAAGATCGATGTTTTTACCTTTTCCTGGCAGAAATGTTTGGGCGGGGAAGCTGCGCATGGAATTTTAATTCTATCTCCCAGGGCAGTAGCTAGAATTGAAAGTTATACTCCTAGCTGGCCGATGCCAAAAATTTTCCGTATTAAAAAAGGTAATGGGATAAATAAAGGAATCTTTACCGACTCTCCTATCAATACCCCATCAATGCTTTGTTTTGAGGATTATATTAACGCTCTTAATTGGGCTAAACAATCTGGCGGCTCAAAGGGATTAAATGCCAGATCCAATGCCAGTCTACAAGCTGTCGAAAACTGGGTAAAAGATACTCCCCATTTTGAGTTTTTAACTACTAACAAAGAAATAAGGTCCAATACTTCCGTATGTATCTCGATTGTAGACCCCAGATTTACCTCTCAAGATCTGGATAAACAAAAAGAAACGGTTAATGCTGTCGCTAAATATTTGGAAGAGGAAGGTATAGCGTATGACATTAAAGGTTATCGAGATGCTCCATTAGGATTTCGCTTTTGGTGCGGTCCAACCGTAGAAGCCACTGATGTCGAAATCGCGCTGGACTGGCTGTCCTATGCCTATGAGACAACAATATCTGGTTAATTAATAATTACTCATCATGCGACTTACATACAGACCATCTGAACTCATAAATCTTGAATCAATAATCATCGATGGAATATTACGGGTTAATTTTAGGTTAGATGTATCAATTGTATATTGGGTTAATAATTTTTCACTGTATTGAACAGAATCAATTAAAGAATCACCTTCATTACTTAAAGAATCATCTTCGAGACTGTCCCACCTTTTGCATAACTCCTGAAAAATTAAAAACTTCCAAAACAGATTCATAAGTAGTAAATTTACAAACAAAAGTTTTACTAAAAACCAAGGAAGGTTTTATGTCGCTAGTTGTACAATCTCGCTTTGAATCCGAGGTTACTAATGCTAATGAGGATATCTTTACCCGTTCTTATATTGAGTCAAATGCTACAATCATTGAGTTTGATGTCAGAAAACGTGATTACACTGGGTCTTTTGGAGTTAAAGACATTAATTGGAGTAATGAGACCTATGTGGTTGATGTCTGGGAGTTAGCAACACTATTTAACCCCATTAAATACCGATTTATTGTGGCAAGGGGGTATTTTAATAAAGATGGCAAACAGGCTTTTTTTACACCTAAAATAGAGGGAGTTTCCACATCCCAGCACATGAGCAAAAGCATTATAAGATTAAGTGCTTATCTAGCGGTTATTTGTGGTGTAAGCTTACGCAACATAGCAACAATATTTGCATTCTTATTTCTGGTTCCCATAACCAAGTCTACGATAAAACGATGGATAGACGAGATTGGCGATAATCTTCCTTCCGAAGAAGATATTCTCAAAATGCTAATCAAACTTAAAAAACCCGAGGAGTGTAACATTGATGGTTATTACCCTTTGGGGACAAACAACTGTGTAATGGTAATCCGAGACGAATATGGTCGTATACTAATTACCCATGAATGTGAAAGCGAGAATTCTGAAGATGCTACTAAGTTTCTAAAAAAGTTGAAAGACGCAGGAATAAAAATTGAGTTTGCTTTCTCTGATTATTCAGACAGCTTTATAGGTCCATTAAAAGAAGTCTTTCCCAAGGTTAAGTTTCAAGCCGATCACTTTCATACCGTCAAAAATATTTGGAAACACTTAAAAAAGGCATTGCTGGAATATCGTAGGAACATAAAGTCAAAAGGAAAAGAGGAAAAAGACGACGAGCTGATAGAATTAGCTTCCAAACTATGGAAGTTAAGGTGGGTGTTGTTAAAAAAACCATCCAATCTAACTCAAGAAGAACAAGAATCAATCAATGAACTTAATAAGAAGGATACTGGGTTTATAAAAAAATTCCGCGCAATCATAAGGCAACTAGTAAACATATTCGACCGGTCAAATACGGAGATACAAGCGGAAGTTAAGTTGAAAAATTTGAAAAGGCAGGTAGATGACTTAGAAAACAAGTTCCTTGATAAAATAGTAAAGTTCTTTAATGATCATTGGGATCAAGCCATGCATTATCTAAAAAAGAAAGGGCCAGCTAAATATAAGCGTTTCTCAAATTCAGAACCAGGCATGAGAATCTTAAGGAAGTTGGAAAAAAGTCATGATGGGATAAGGTCAAAAAAGACCAGAAAGGATTACATTAAGATATTTCAATCGGTAAAATATTTGTCTATGGATATGGCCGATTTTATATCAAACAAACCTTTTCAAACGATTAGCAGAGAATAAGATTTTATGCAAAAGGTGGGACAGTCTCGTTTTTCTTGATATAAAAATATTTATCTAATAAAAACAAAGGTTTACAATACGGTTTTTTGAAAGGATTTATCGAGTTGTTCTAGATAAACTTTTCTTTTGACTTCGCATTGATCCATAGCTATTTTGATTGGATCATCAGTATCAATTGCCGTTTCCAGATCCGAATTTATACACTTACTTGTTCCAAAAGGGCCAATATCCTGTAGTTTTTGGGTTGTAACTTCATCATCACTAATTATTGCACCATTACAATGGTCCTTTACAATAACTTGACTCTCTTCCACCAAAAGCACGCTAAATTGGGCGCTTATCACAAAAAATCCACTTTTTGAACAATGCTGATAATTCTTTACCACCACACATTCATATACTGTCTCAGGCACCGAATAAAGCTTAAATTGTTGTTTATTAAGACAAGATGACTCTTGTATTGAATCAGATGTTCCCTTAATTTGACTGGACATACCCTGCTTTGAGACAAAAACACACAAGACAAAAGCTAAACCAGTTATACCAATTATATTAATCAGCCAAAATTTTTTCATTACTCCTCCCTCCCAGCACATTTTTATTTCACTTTATACTTTTACTGCTACTTTATACTATTACTGGATATTATTATCTATTTTATCACAAACTAGGATATAATTTACCAATAATATTTTATTGCTAATTTTATTACTAATTGTAAAATAATCTTTTTATTGCTTAGTTTAAGCTAATCTGATATATCGCTTTCGAGGCTATATTTAAGATTCCCAGCCTTACATAGTGAAAATATTAGTAAAATTTATGAAGACTATTCAAAACACAACTAATTCTCAAAACAAAATTAACTCTCTAGATATAATTCACTCACTCAACGAACAATACGTACCTAATTTCATCAAAGAATTAGATCCCAGTGGAACCAATAAAATGGCTCTATTTGACGCGGATGGAACCTTGTGGGCTGGTGATATAGCTGATGATTTTACCTATTGGATGATTAAGAATGAGGGATTAGCCAGTCAAGAAAAGTGGCAACAATATTTGAAAATATATCAACAAGATAGTTCCTCGGGCTGTCAATTTCTTTTAACTTTATTTAATGGTAAATCTATTGATTATTTAAAAGAAGCTGTTAACAATTGGTGGAACAACTTTTCTCAACATCAGTGGATCCCTGAAGTAGTATCAACTCTGCATTATCTGCATAACAAGGGTTATACAATATGGGTTGTCTCGGGAACTCCAACTATATTTCTTGACCCTGTTAAAAAACTTCTTCCTATAGATCTAGTTATTGGTATGGATTTTGAGCTAAGTACCCAAGGTCTCATTACCGGAAAATGCCAAGGTATACCGTGTACTCATCAAGGAAAAGCTCTAAAAGTAAAAAGGGAAAAAAAAGTAAAAAACCAGTTGCAAGACAAAACCATTACTTTCGTAGCTGGAAACAGCGAACTAGATATTGAAATGTTTAAACTTTCCAAAGAAGTAAAATGGGCCATTCATCCAGATAGTACATTATATAAATATTCCAAAAAGAAAAACTGGCACATACTGCCAAAGACAAAAGCCTCCAACAAAGGACTCAAAGATGCCGGCTAATATATTACTAACCACAATACTAACCACATTACTAACAATATTACCGATGATATTACCGACCATTAGTGCCTTTTCGGTCTTGCAAGCCAAAGAAGATTACAAACGAAATTTTAAAAAACCCAAAATCGGCACCAAAAGCTGTCTAAACTATTTACCACAAATTAAAAAGGACTATCAATTACGTAAAAAAGGTAAACGATCGGAACCCTTGAGTATCATCTTATCACATGACACATTCATCTTAAAAAACCTAACTGAGTACACTCACGAAGATACAACTATCACTTATATCGGATCAAGTAATTATTTCTCTCAGGGATCAGATTCAGTATCACTGCAAACCAATTTTCAAAAAATATTATTATTTGATGTATGTACCGTCAATTATGATCCTAAAGATAAAACATGGAAAACCTATGGAGTAAAAGAGGATGCTACCTCAGTTTCACATCCAGATGCTACCCAACACGGATTCTCTGATAAAATCCTTATTAATTACGCTCATTCTAACATCCAAGCTGGATCATATCTTGTTTATCGAATAAAAAAACTAAATAAAAAAAGAGAATTGCTACCTGAAGGATTTGATTCATTAGCTATGCCTTCAGGATATGTTTATTTTAAAAATTATAATTTTAAAACCAAGATAATTGCTCCTAAAAATATAAAGCTTAAAATACATCAAAATGTTCCTGATCAAGGTACCAATATAAAACCTTTAATTTTTTCACAATACACTAAAGATAATAAAAATGTATATACTTTCGCTTTAAATGAAACGTCTACAGTGTTAAAAGAGGATCGCAGAGCTAATATTAGTACTTTTATTCCTTATCATCATTTTTCTACTTATTCATCTTGGAAGCAGATCAAAAAATCCCTTTTAGGAGCCTTTCAGAAAAAAATAATCGCTGGAAAAAATCAATTCACTAACCTGTTAAAAAAGGTCGCCAAATTTTCCAATACATCCATAGATAAATTAAAACCCCGTAATATTTACTACTATGTAGTGAATAATTTCAGATATGTTTATAGTCATTATGGTCATGGAAGTCATATTCCCAGAGATGTCCGACTCATAATAGAAACAAAATACGCTGACTGCAAAGACTTCTCTTTGTTAATAGTGGGACTGCTAGAGGCCATTGGTGTTAAGGCTCATCCCATGTTAATCAGAACAACCTCTACCTTTAACATCCCTCTAGATCTACCATCGATAAAGTTTAACCATATGATTGTGGCTTATTTTGATTCTCAAAAAAAATTACAAATCATTGATGGTACGGCCAAAAATTACCCTTTTGGAACGCTTCATAGAGGCCTGAAAGGCCGAAATTATGTTATCTTCTCTGATGACAAGGTAATCAAAGGAAAAACACCACTTAGTACCAACGATATTGATAAGTATACCAACCATATTAATTTAAGTTCTAATGGCAACGCTAGCGTTGACCTAGAAAGAGTTGGTTTTGGTTACTACTCTAAATTATTTGTAAGTAAATTGCAGGATAGTACCGAAACATTGATCAAGAAATGGCTCTCTCGCATACTACCTCAAAAAAGTGGAATCGTTAATCGATATAAATTTAAAAATATCGATAATTTTAAGGAACCTAAGATAATCAATGTTAATGGGAATATCGCCAATTGGGCCAACCCAATTGCTGACTTGATCATATTACCTAAACTACACACTTTCCCCTTTAGAGAAAAAATCTTTTCCTTAAAAAAACGAACAACTCCTCTCAACATCTTTTTTCCTTATGAAGTAAGTAAATCCTATAAAATAAAAATACCTAAAGGATATAAAATACGCAATTTACCAGGCAATTTAAAGTTCTCGGGAAAATTTTTCTCTCTTGAAAGTAAATATAATTACCTTCCTAAGGAAAAAGTAATTTCTTTCCAAACCAAATACAAAGGTCTGGTTTATTTGATTTGGCCCAATGAATATGATCAAATCAAAAAAGACTTTTTTCGTATAAAAAAACATATTAACGCGCAAATTATTTTAGAAAAGGATAAAAAATCTAAATTAACAATTTATACCAGCATACCTCCACAACTTTTCCTCGTCGAACAAATAGGCCAAGATCTAATTAAGGCTCATAGTTTACTACCATCCAATAAAACTCCCGAAACTTTCTCTCCATCTTTAAAACAACTTTTACCTCTTAATAAAGCTCAAATATATTTTAAATTAGGACACCCAGCTCTTACTTTTGAACAGGCTTACTTAAAAAAAATCAAAATTCACAATCCCACATTAAAAATTATCAACATGTATGAAGGAGTAGAAATATTGCACGATGATCCTCATATCTGGACCGCTCCAGCTTCAGCACGCCAAGCGGTTAAAATTATTTTACGGACATTGAAACAAACAGATCCCAAGCATGCTAAACTTTACCAACAAAACGCCAATCAATTACTAAAACGAATTAATCAGCTTGAAAATGATATTGGTCAATTGTTTAGTTCTTTAGCAACGCCAAAAACTTTTATAATAGATCATCCAGCGCTAGGTTACTTAGCCAAACAATTTAATTTAAAACAACTACCTATTGAACATGAAGGCAAAGAACCCAGCCCCAAATCTTTACAAAAACTGATTCAGTATGCGCAACACCAAAAAATAAAAATCGTGTTCACTCAAAAAGGTTTTTCTCATAAAAGAGCTAAAAACATTGCTCATGAGCTTAAAGGTAAAACTATAACAATCGATCCTTTGGATAAAAATTGGGTTGATAATACATTGTTTATATGTAAAAAAATTAGATCAGCGTTAAACATTAAGTAATTTTATTATGAAAGAACCCCTTATTAATTTACAAGATGTGTGTTTCCATTATGATCAAGCCTTGATAATTGATCATGTTAACCTTAACATCTACCCTAATGATTTCCTGGCTATAATCGGACCTAACGGCGGAGGAAAAACGACTCTTTTGAAACTCTTATTAGGAATTTTAAAACCTTCCAGTGGTACCATTAACTATAATTTCAAGTTAAATAATCATCAAAACCTATTTGGCTATGTTCCCCAGCACTCTACTAACGATATGAATTATCCTCTTCAGGTTTTAGATGTGATTCTAATGGGCAAAATAAAAAAACGGGGTTTTTTTTCATCTTACACATATGAAGATAGAAAGGAATCATTTAATTGTTTATCAATGTTATCAATAGAGCATTTAGCTAAAAAGCATATTTCTGATCTTTCAGGAGGTGAATTAAGTCGTGTTTTGATCGCTAGAGCCTTAGCTAGCTCTCCTAAAGTCTTAATTCTAGATGAACCAACCGCCTCTATCGACCTCAATACCAGATCGGACATTGATCGCATATTAACTGACATAAATAAAGAAATACCTATTGTAATAGTAACGCACGATATCTCAACCTTGGGTTCTTCGATTAAACAAATCGCTTGTGTTAATAAGCAACTTCATTATCATCCTAACAATAGATTAGATGCGGAGACTTTTAGTCAATTTTTTAAATGTCCGGTAGATTTTCTAAAACATAAGGAACCTGCTAATTAGAGGTAATTATGCTTGCTCTTTTTGAATATGATTTTTTTCAAAACGCCCTTATAGTGGGATTCTTAGCAAGCTTATTATGTGGTTTTATCGGTACTTTTATCGTTGTAAAAAGATTGGTATTTATTAGTGGAGGAATCAGCCACGCGGCTTTTGGAGGTCTAGGATTTTGTCATTGGGCCGGTTTGCAACCTATATATGGCGCTTTATTTACCTCTGTAATCACAGCTATCATCTTGAGCTTGGCTCAAATTAAAAAGATACAACACAATGATACCTTAATAGGTATTCTTTGGGCCTTGGGTATTGCTATTGGGATTATCTTTATTCATCAAACCCCTGGATACTCTCCAGATTTAATGTCATATTTATTTGGCAATATTTTAATGATATCCAACGGTGAGGTTTATACCATTCTGGGTTTATCTTCTCTGACTTTAATGATTTTGCTATTATTTTTCAAAGAATTTGTAGCCATAACTTTTGATGAGGAATTTGCCTCTTTACAAGATATTTGGTTCGGGTACCTTAACACCCTTCTGTTTATTCTGACTGCTATCACAATCGTTGTTCTCATTCAAGCGGCTGGGATCATTTTAGTTTTAGCATGGCTCACAATACCCACCGCGATAGCATTGGAGTTACATAAAAACATCAAGCCAGCAATTATTACTTCCATAGGTGTATGTCTAACTATTACATATGCCGGAATCGCTTTATCTTACCTACTTGATCTACCTTCTGGACCGATTATAATTTTAGTGGGCACCTCACTTTATCTAATTTTACTATTAATTAAACGAATTGTAATTAAAGGATTACCACAAAAAACATTGGAAAATTTTTAATTTTTACTTGCAGTCAATTTTTTCTTTTGTTAATATTTTTAACATATTCAAAATTAGAATGGGTTTTGTTTATAGCAAGTGGGCTATTGGTTTTTTAGCCTAGTAGTAGTGTACCGTAGTGGATTGATAATTCATATACAAATGGGATTATTACGTTTAGACGAGGAAAGGGAAGTCAATGTCAAACAAACGCTGTCCACACTTAGTACGTCACGGAAGAATAGGTAAAGACGATATAATCGAATTTGTCAATGTATGTGCTATGAAAAGAACAGATATGGGTCCTTGTACTCTCGAAAAAGATGGAATCAATGACTACCGTAAATGTCCTATGTACATAACTTTATTTTCTCCCAGTGATAAAAAGAACGTACGTTTAAATGAAACTAACGATATAGAATCAAAATTTGTTACTGAAGCGGGTAATATCTCCGATATGGAACTTTTGTAAAGAGTAGTTATCTATAAGTACTGTGAACAGAGTTACCAGCACCTCTTGACAAGTTACTTCTTTTCTTTATAGATTTAAATATAATCTTATGATATTTCACTAAATATGATGTTCTGGGGTTTTCTTAAAGAAGTTATTTTCCTTTTTAATGAAATGGCCATTTATTTATTGCTGGGATTCACCTTTGCTGGTTTTTTAAGATTATTCTTTAATGATAAATTTATAAACCGCCATCTGGGGGAAAGCTCCTTTAAGGCTAATTTTTTTGCCTCAATATTTGGTGTTCCTTTACCTCTTTGTTCGTGTGGGGTTCTTCCAACTGGTATATCATTATTAAACAGAGGAGCATCTAGGGGAGCCACTATTTCCTTTTTAACTTCAACTCCTCAAACCGGAATTGATTCAATTTTTGTAACATATGGTTTTTTGGGATTACCTCTAGCTTTATTTAAAGTTATTTCAGCTCTAATAACTGGTATAGTTGGCGGTACAGTTTTCAACATTTTTAGTAGGGATTCCATTGTTACTACCTTAAATAATAAGGATTCAACTAAAAAACTGAACTCCTTAAAAGATTTTATTATATATAGTTATATTGAACTGGTTCAATCATTAAGCAAGTGGCTGTTAATAGGCATTATACTAGCAGCTGTAATATCTTACTTTCTACCGGATAATATTTTACATGTGACAGGAATTGATAATAAAAGCTGGTTATTATATCTAATTACCATAGCTATATCTGTTCCAATGTATGTATGTGCTACGGCCAGCGTCCCCATCGCTGCAGCTTTAATACTCAAAGGATTTCCTTTAGGAGCGGCTATAATTTTTTTAATGGCCGGTCCAGCTACTAATATAGCAACTTTAACCGTTTTATGGAAAACCCTCGGTAAAAAAGCCACTATTATTTATCTATTCAATATAATTATTGGTAGCGTTCTTTTTGCGGCTTTATTTGATTATCTTTTTGCTGGATATCAAATAATAGATACTACGATGATTCACAATCATCATACCTTTAGTATTATAAAATATTTAGGAAGTATAACATTAGTGGTTTTACTAATGTATCCATCAATACGAAGTCTATGGAAACGATCTTCAAAAAACGGAAACTCTAAATCTTTCATGATAGAAGGAATAACATGTAGTGGTTGTGTTACTGGTATTACTCGTAGACTATATGAGCTACCTTTTGTTAAAGATGTAGATTTAAATATTAAAGGTGATTGCACTGTTTATTTTAAACAAGATGAGCAATTCTCTTTAATATCTGACACTATTTTAAAAGCAGGTTATAAATTAAAAGAAGAAAAAGCAGATTTTCCAAATAAAAAAAACGATTAAACTAAAAATTACATTATAGATTACATAAAAAAATTTTAGGTCCCAATGAAACGAACCTATCTTATTTACATTATAATTGTATTAATTTTTACCTTGGGATATCTTCTAATAAATGGAACACCTTACTATACTTTACATAAAATAAAAAACGGCATCCAAAAGGGTAATCTCAAATCACTTCATCAATTTGTCGATATCAAGAAAATCGAAAAATCTTTAGTACGCTTATATCGTGAAAGAAGCAATCATACTAAAATCAGTCCAACTAATTCTAACAAACTAATTTCTCAATTAGATAGTAGCATCAAGATACTCATCTATCCCAAAGTGATTAATCATTTAATTAACCAATACGCTAAAACAATAAATCCCAACCTGCCTCCTATTAATAGTCTATATACCAGACTTCCTTCAAAACTCTTAAAAAATATAGATTTTTCGGTTATATCTATACGACCCGATAATTATTTACTCTTCTTATACAACAAGTATCGCATAATAATGGGAGAGTACCCAAATCAAATAGCTGGCTTTATTACCATCGAACCTGATGGTTGGAAGCTTACGTCCTTATTTTTTCCCGATACTTAGCGTACACTGTAGGCTGTACTATAATCAGAGTTACCGGCACTTATAGACAACTTACCAAATTACCATACACTCATCCTATTATATCTTATAGATATTATTCCTTGAAGATATAATATCTATTAAGATATAATTTTAACTTTCTTCTTCATATTTATTTATCTACAATATCAACACTTTACTTATCTAATATGTTTATTGAAGGAGTCGTTCATGGAAGAACAAAAATCATTTTCAATTTTAGTACTTTATCTGATCCGAGAATTGAACGTAATAAGTTACATTCCTTGAAAAATATTCTAGTAATCAGTATTTGTTCTATAATATGTGGAGCTGAAGGTTGGGAAGATATGGAACTGTTTGGTAAAAGCAAAAAAGAATGGTTTGAAAGTTTTT
>CAZJDM010000131.1:0-11660 GCA_964544765.1 uncultured bacterium | reverse complement strand
AAGCATTCATTTGGTATCCATAGTAGTTCACATGACCTCTTATCTTTGCTTTAGCCTTCGTTACCTAGCTCGCACAAGACTCGATACTAGGCCCTAAATTTAGGCTACCTAGGCAGGACTAGAGATTTAATGATAAATTTCGCACCTGCAAGTAAGCGCCGATTTATCTTGGCGCACATTTTTTAATCTTAACATTCTTTCACTTTTCTTTCAATATTCTTTCACTTTTAGGTTCTACTTGACACGGAGTAAATTCAAAAGTATAATTTAAAAATGTACGATGTAAAAAGGACCATTTTTCCTCAAATTGAATATCTTTTAGAAAATTTTCCATGCGTTGCGGTTTTGGGATCTCGACAAGTAGGTAAAACTACACTATTAAAACAAATTTTACCTGATGCTCCCTTTTTTGATTTAGAGAAAGCTAGTGATTTTACTAAAATTGAACCAGATACAGAGTTTTTTCTCCAGCAATTTGATGAATGTGTGGTTTTGGATGAATCACAACTTTTACCGAGCCTATTTCCAGCTTTAAGAGTTAAAATAGATAGCAATAGATCTAAAATGGGCCAATTTTTACTCAGTGGCTCTAGTTCTCCTGAATTATTAAAAAACGTAACAGAAAGTTTAGCTGGCAGAGTCGCAATTGTTGAATTAAGTGGATTTAGTTTGGAGGAAGCTTGGCAAAAGAAACCATCAGAATTATACGAAATAATTAATAACAAACAATTTAAAGATTTAAAATTATTAAAACCTACTTATCAAAATGAGGAACTATGGCAATTATGTATAAAGGGAGGGTATCCAGAAGCTTTTTTAATGGGAAATAAAAATTCTAAACGATTTGAACTTTGGATGGAAAATTATTTCGATACCTATGTACAGAGAGATATTAGAAGATTGTTTCCACAATTAGATATCAATAACTATAGGAAGCTTATAAGTATGTTGTCCCATTCATCCGGAAAAATTTTAAATTACTCTGATTTTGCTAGATCTCTAGATATATCTCAACCAACTGTAAAATCCTATATACAAATATTTGAAGGGACCTTTCTTTGGCGAAATTTACCAAGCTATGAAAAAAACGTGATTAAAAGAGTTGTTAAAATGCCTAAGGGCCATATTCGTGATACAGGACTTATCAATCATTTATTAAGAATACGAAATAAAGAAGATCTATTAGGACATCCATTGGCTGGTTCAATTTGGGAATCCTTAATAATTGAAGAAATAATTAAGGGCTTTAAAAATCGTTTAATAAATGTTGATTATTATTACTATAGAACACAGCATCAAGCTGAAATAGATTTATTAATTGAAGGAGATTTTGGTCTGATCCCTATTGAGGTAAAACTTGGAACCCAGATAAATAAAAATCAGTTATTCACATTAAAAGATTTCATTAAGCATCATAATTTGGAGTTCGGATTAATAATAAATAATAGTGATAAACTTTGTTGGATTTCTCCTCAAATATTTCAATTGCCCGCTACTTATCTGTGACAATTGTTTGATGCACTGCTTAGAATATATTTGAAATTTCTATTGCTATTACAGATCTGTTTTGGTAATAAAATGTGGAAATTGATTATAAGGATTAAAGGGGCGTTTATTTTTATGTAGAGGTTTGGAACATGGAAATGCAGACTGAAAAAAGAAAAGAAAATGATATCATTGTTAATGATAAAGTGTTTAATATGAAGGAAGCTTCTAGTATAGTTGAAACCGCGACTGAAACCGCGGAAACCATACTTCAAACCTCTATTAATCAATTAAACGCTATAGTTCGCCCTTACCAGCAGGAAGTGAGAGTGTTACAACAAAAGGCTGATTTTATTAAAAAGTGTGTCGCTTTGGTAGGTAAGGAGAATTTTATTGAATTAGAGAAGCATCTTCATGATAAAATGGCCGTCAAGATCCAGGAAGATGAGCGTTTGCAAGCGTGTAAATCTCCGTTTGCCGCTCTTGGTGCTTATGCCTTTAAAGAAGTGGAACAGTATCGTTTAGAATTTAAAGACGAGTTAGAAAGGTTGGCCGTTCAAGCTGAATTGCCTTTAAGTGTAGATTTGCCAAGGATTTTCAGCTTGAAAGGGATAGAAGGAACGGTAGATTTCGAAAAAAGACAAACCGTTATTAACAAAAAGACGCTTAAATCGATAAGCCCACGTAGGATTGTCTCTTTTCTGGTTCAGTTAAAGCGACAGCTTTATGGTCGTCCATTTGATCCTAAAGTTTTTATCGAGGGTATTTATCAAGTATATTCCCGAATGGTTAAATCGACGGGTCTTTCAATGGGGAAGCCTGTTCCTATTCAAAAATTCTATTTGGAACATGTTATATCTTTGCAAAGCAAGTCATTTTTGCAGGACATGGATCAAAAGAAGTTCAGAGGATATAGTCTGGATCAATTTGTGGTTGATTTATGGCGCTATTTTGAAATGCATGGTGGTTCATTAACGGGTTATATGCTATCCCTTCATCCTGGGCGAAGTAATGCTATGATGTTAATAGATAGCAATGGAGATCGTCGTAATTTTACAGGTCTTTCGTTTCAGTCTTCTAGAGGCTCTTAAAACACTCCAAGGTCAAGGCGGCAAGGAAAAAATAAAGAGTAACTTGTCAATAAGTACCGGTAACTCTGATTACGTTGTTTAACCTTGTAAGGTCCATGAATGAAAAAAACAAGATCTTCAAATTTGATACTATTAATAACACGAGGTGAACATGGAAATAAAACCTATAGAGAATCTAAAACCTTTTGAAGCTAGGGCAATTATAGAGCACTTACGAAAGGGCAGTGTGCCGATAGAGTATGTGAAGTATTTCACTGTGGGAAGAGATAAATGGCTTTCTTTGATTGTGGACGATTTGGAAAACTATATCAAAGAAGGTGGTGCGAAAGTGCGATTTGTCAATGGTGATTATGGTGATGGGAAGACCCATTTTATGTCAATTATTCGACATTTGGCCAAGGAAAAAAAATTTGCGGTTACTTTTGTAGTTTTGACTAGAGAAGTTCCAATGCATCGATTTGAAAATATTTATAGAGAAATAGTCAGACAACTGGTAGGTGATTTTTCGGGTACAGGAATTCGTGATTTACTAGAGACTTGGTTAAACAAAGTAAAGGCGGAGGTAGATGAGAGCGCGGATCGTTTCAATGAAATTATAGATGAAATATCTGCTTTAATCTCATTAGATCAAAATTATAAAAACGGATTATGTTCTTTATTGCGACTATATCTTCAACCATTGGATGAGCAAGAAACTGAGGATGAGAGAGAAAATAACAAAGAACTTTTATTAAGATGGTTTGCTGGGGACAAGATCTTAAAACGTGATTTAAAACCTTTTGGCATATATGATATCTTAAATAAAAATAATGTAAAATATTTGTTAGAATCGCTGATTACTTTTTTGCGCTATCTAGGTTACCATGGACTGGTACTGTTAATGGACGAACTAGAGACAGTTATGGCCAGCTCTGCTTCTATAAGAAATGCCGCTTATGAGAGTGTCCGTTTACTTATAGATAACACCGAGCGGATAGGTTATTTACATATTTTTATGGCAATTATTCCGGAAGTTATCCAGTCAGAAAAAGGATTTAAATGCTATGACGCCCTTTGGAGTCGGATTAAATCTATTGGAGAGCATAAAAGGCTCAATTATAGAAATACTTTGATTGACATCCATCAAACGCCTTTGCAAACGGAAGAACTAATTGAGCTTGGTGAACAATTACGAACTATTCATGAAATATCATATCGGTGGAAATGTGGCGATAACTTAAATAAAGAGACTTTTGCCAAAATTTGTAAAAATCAAGAAAAAATAGGACTGCGCAGTGAAGTTCGGTTGTTCATTAAGCAGGTGGTTGGTTATTTGGATTTAGCGGAACAGGGAGAATTTATTCCTGATGAACACTTGGCGGAGCATCTGTTGGATAGCCAGAAAGCATTAACTGAAGAAAGTATTCAATCGGCTAGCTGGGATTCTTGATGAAAAAAATATTCAATCAATTAATTGGGATTCTTGATGGAGAATAATAATATCTTACTGGAGCAAACCGATATTAAACAATTTCCCACCTTCGATTGCAGGCGCATGGTAGAGCGTTTAAGGGATGGATTGTCTGATCCGCTGGCGATACGTATTCTATCGGCCAATATTTCGAGATTGAATGATTTGATAGAGCAAAATTTTCGGGCCATGAATAAAGAAAATGAAAAGAATAGAAAGAATGAAAAGAAGGGAACTGCATCCTCTAATAAAAAAGTACGACAACAGTCTTTGGCTCCACATCTTTGTCTGATAGGCAATTATGGACAGGGTAAATCTCATAGTTTAGCTTATATAGAAGAAAAATCAATCGGGGAATCATGGGTAACCAGTCTGGTAAATCTTGATCCGCGTCAATGTCCACTTACGAATATCAAAACAGTATGTCGTTCCGTTTATTCCGGTTTTCGGTTCGCAGGTTCCAGAAATTCGTTGTTAGGGAAATGGCGTTTATGGGGAAGTCAGAATTTTATCAAAGGACCTCAATTAAATCAGCAGATTTGGGATTTTTTACCTTTGGAAATGCCTGCTTTATATAAAGCTATTTTGACGGCTAGTTTACTTAGTCATTTTGATGTTGAGGTAAGATCAAAAAAACGACTAAGAGCCAGGTTCTCAGCTAAACAGGAAGAAGAATTGTTAAATAGGGCCATGGCCGGAGAAGCTGTTCCCGTTGCTCATTTAAAACGTATTTTTCGTGAGCGGGGAGTTTTTGAATGTTCCGGAAATAGAGGAAAGGAAATCGTTCCTAATGAAAATCGAAAAATCAAGCTATCCTCATTATCGAGCGTTGATGACCATCTAAACTTATTAGTTTCTTATGCCCAATTGATGCGTAAGATGGGATATTCTGGATTGGTTTTATTATTTGACGAAGGTGAGTCTATTACTCAGGGAAGTATTATTGCTCGTAGCAAAGCTTATGAAATATTTTATCGGCTCTTAAATATACAGGGTCAGAACTTGCCCTTGTATGTTATTTTGGCTTTTACTGATGATTTTTTCTTTAAGGTGAATGAAGAAGATTTTAATCGAACCAGAGTAAAGAAAGGGAAGGAAGAGTTATACTTTCAACGTAACTATTTGGAAGAGTGGAAAGACCTTAAAACTTATCGTATACCTCTACCCTCTAAAAAGCATTGGCAGGAAATATCGACCAAGTTGATAGAATGCCATTTTGCGGCCTATCAATGGAACATGCAACCTACAGATCTATTAAACGTAATGTCGGATCAATATTGGCAAGATGGACTGGATATGCGTATAACCTTGAAATCTATGGTTGAAGCATTGGATATTGTTCATCAATCAAAACTTTTTGATATTGAAGAACAGACAAATAAGGCTTGTTTCAATTAAGCAGCCAACCATGAGCGAAAAACTGCCCCCCTTATATCAGTTGCCAAATACTTATCGGGCCATATATGGCCGATTTACCGGATTGACCGATTTACAACAGTCAGCCATTGCCCCTATTTTGGCAGGAAATGATCTGATATTGCGGGCCGCGACAGGAACTGGTAAGAGTGAGGCTGTATTGGCCCCATGCTTAGAAAAAATTGTTGTAAGTAAACAAACAGAAGCAGTTATATATATTGTACCAACCAAATCATTGGCCAAGGATCTTTGGGGTCGATTTGCTCCTGTTTGCAAGGACCGTTTGAGAATTAACATTAAGGTACGGACAGGTGATATTAAATGGTCGGGAAATAGCGATTGTGATCTATTAATAACCACCCCTGAATCGTTTGATGTTTTGCTAGGTAGTCCTAATGTTCAGATTCGCGGCTTTATAAAGCGAGTAGGAACGATTATTATTGATGAAGCGCATACCTTTCTGCATCAGTATCGGGGCAAACATCTGGCTTATTTGATGCATCGATTGAAAAATAGAAGAGGAAAATTATCGCGACAACTGCAAAAAATAGCTTTATCAGCAACTATTCAAAATCCCTCGGAGGTTATCAGTTATTTTGATTTTGACCCCCATAGTGTTGTGTTGGGTTCTTCCGCTCAAAAGAAAGTAATTCCCCGATTATTGCATTTGAAGAATTTAGATTATGAATTGCCGTTATTTCTTAATGATCTTTATGAAAAATGGAATTACCGTAAGGTGCTAATTTTTACTAATAGTAGAACAAAATGCGAACAATTGTATAAAAAAATACAACATAAAAGCTATTTTGGGAAAAGCTGTTATTTACATTATTCTAATCTGGGAACTAAAGAACGTGTTTGGGTGGAAAACCGTTTTCTTCAAGAGAAGCAAGCTTTGTGTATTGCGACCAGTACTTTAGAACTTGGCATCGACATTGGCGATGTTGACGTGGTAGTGCTGTTTGAGGCCCCTGGTACGGCAGCTTCTTTTTTACAGCGTATTGGCCGGGGCAATAGGCGGAAACCTTGTACGGAATTCTGGGGTATTTGCTACGGAGATGAAGCCGCGAGGCAATTAATACGATTTTTGGCTCTATTGAGTATGGCTGATGCGGGACAACTGGAGAAAAGCTGGAATGGCTATTTACCTAGCGTGATAGTCCAGCAAATACTTTCTTGTTTATATGAAAATAAGCAAATTTCTAAACGCCGGATAGAACAGCTATTTGGCTGGGCGCACGATGATCAAAATGATCAAAATGATCAAAACAATCAAAATAGTCAAAGTAATCAAAGTAGTCAAAGTAATAAAAACAATCGAATGGATAATCTGATTTCATTCATGAACCAAAGGTATTGGTTACGACCTCTTTCGGGTCGTTTTGAACTATATCGTGGAGGATGGCGCTATCGAGACTGTTTACTGGAAAGGCAATTATGGAACTGTTTGCCAGAAATGGAGCAGGTATATTTATTAATTGTTGCTAACCATATTATAGCGGAATTACCTCAATCGTTGGTTGATCAACTGGAGCTGGGAGATCATGTCCAATTAGCCGGTAAAAAATTATGTATTCTGGATATTAATCGTAAAGGAAAGAAAAAATGGGTGACAGCAGCTCCTTGTAATCAGCTGGATGATAAAGAACTATTGTGGGTTGGCACGGGAATACCCGTGTCTTTAGATGTGGCCCGTTTTATTGAACAAATCCTTTTTAATAAAGATAGTAAAGATAATAAAGATGATGTTACAGATAAAGCTGGTATTTTAAATCGTACGCGAAAATTGTATTTACAAGAGATAAACGAAAATAAACATCATGTTGTATTACATAATGGTATCAAGGCCTATAGAGCCACTAACGGCATGATCAGATATCTGACTTTTTTAGGGACTACGGGCAATCTTATTTTAAAGACGGCTATTGAAGGTTGGGTAAAGAATAGTAAAAATCAGTCGAAGGATATTGATAATTCTTCAGAATATTTTTTGGAAAATGATGAATTAGGTATTTACTGTTCAGAAATAATTAATTTTAAACAGCTTACCTTACCCTGTTCCAGGAGGGAACTAGCTGATTGGGTCAGAAAGTACAGGCGTCTGGTGCGCCCGATATTTCCTTTAAATGCTTTTTTTAAGGAGATGCCTAAGGATGGGCAAGAAGAAGAATTGTTGAGTTTACTCGATGATGATCGTTTATATGAAGTTTTTTCTTTTTATTTAAAACAATCTTCCCAAATACTGTCCGGAGATCCTTCTATTATGGAGGCGCCTGCCGGTGTTTCCGCACCTTCTTGCGATGAGCATCAAATGGTGGAGCATTATTTACTATTACCCGCAAATCTTTCGGAACCTATCTTGACTTCAGAAAAAAAACGCTGGTCGAGTATGTTTACACCCACCAAATCCGAGCCGCTGTCTAAAAAAATTGATTCTCCCTCACGGTTGACCGGTTCCCTGGTTGGCGATTATATTTGGCACAATCAATGTAAACGTTTTTTAAATTTCTATAGGTTCGGTTGTTTCGTTAATGAGAAAGACCGAAACCTTTTGCCCACAACTTCTTTTAAACAAAGAGTATTTCATAAGTTGAGTAATGAACCGTTTACACAGTTTATTACTCAACCTGATAATTTTATCCAATCTTTAAACACTGCGATCAGATGTTTAAATAATACGACCCAAAAGTGTGTTAAGTTCTTATTGATTCAACCCAGTTTAATTTTACATAAAGAGTCAAAATATTTTTTTGGAAAATCAAAATTTTCAGCAGTAGGGAGGCCCGATTTAATTGTTGTGCAAAAGGAAAAGCAGAGTAATTCTTATATTCTGCAGATTGAGAATATTGTAGGACAATCACGATCCTCTTATCACCATATATGGCAAACAGCCTTTTATGATTATTTGCTAGAAGCATTGATTAGTAATGATTCGAGTTTAAACCATCCGGTGAAAACCAAACAGGAAGGCAGGTTGTTGTTACGTCAAGAGCTGGAAGAAGAAGAATTTCATACATATTGCTTTGATTTGAACCCGTATCGGACCAATATTCCTTATTTGCTAGAGCAAATTAATCAGGTATTGAGCAATAATGGATCAAAGCCGGAGGAGATCTTTTATCCTCTGGAAGGACATTGTCGGAACTGCAAATGTTTTGATACATGCTACACTGAATCTTTGCGTTATCATGACTTAAGGCTGTTAGATGGGATAACCACGGGGCAAATCAATAAACTTCATAACCTTGGTATAAAAAGATATTCCGATATATCAGGCTCCAATAAGTCTAATGGGATCAATGATCCTAATAAGATTAATGATCCTAATGAGATTAATAAGTTCAATCGAGAAATATTTTCTGTAGATCAATATCGTAGGCTGCAAAATAATGTCTTTGCATTAATTAATAATAAGGTAATAATTACTCAGCAAAAAACTAGATTATTTCCTGTTAAATCTAATTTATCTATTCATATTGAAATAGTGCCTGGCGGTAATATTAAGTTCCCTTTATATCTGGGGGTGGCGGTTTTTATTGTTAACGGTCCTCGAAATCTAACCCCCGAGTGTTTTGAAGTTTGGAAAAGTGATAATGAGGACAATAAGACAAATAACTCAAACCAAGAAGTAAACAGTATTAATAAAAATAAAAAAATAAAAAATTTTTTCAATCGATTAGGTTTAATTTGGCAGGAAGCGGTTAATAATGAAGAATATCCTCATCTTTATTGCTATGGGCAGGCTTTTTTTTACTTTATTAATGAATGGAAATCAGAGTTCGAAACTAGTTGTCCTTTCTTGTACGCTCCTCATAGGGATCATGTAACCAATTTGAAACAAGTATTAAAAAAGCACGTTATACTACCTGTTCCAGGAAAACAAAATCGCTACTGGATAGGGCAGGTTTTGGGATTTGAAGGCGCATTGTCTGAACCGATTAGTCTTCTGCATGACGAGTGTGATGAATTCGTTAATAGGAAGAAGCCTAACAGCGTAGACAGTACGTTGGAACAGCTTATTTTATGGCAAAAAGAACTGTTATCCTGGCTACGTAAGTATATAGTCAGTGATAAACACAAGAGTAAAGAGGATTATCTGCCGGTTTCTCTTTTTCATCAAATCAAGGAACTGCTGTTATGGGTCGTTCAGAATGAAAGTCGTTTAAGACGAGATAAAATACTTGAAATGCAAAAATATTCTTTAAAAGAGCGGGTAATGGCCCTTAGAGCTATTGGCCCCCTGGAATTTCTGGAGATGACCTTAAATGAAGAAGGTCGAACTGTTTATCGTTTTAGTATTGACCGGCAGTTTTCCCAGCAAACCAAAATTCGTCCCGGAGATTTTTTAAAATTGGCACTTATAAACGCTAAAGATATCCAAGATGGTTGGAGCGTTATTTTAACTGAACTGGATTTAGAGAGCCAAAAATTGAGCTTATTATCTCGTCAGCGAAAACTGCCTTTGATGAAATCAATTTATTATTCATTGGAAGAAGATGCTGCTGATTTTACCTTGGAGCAATTAGAATCAGGTATAAAACATGTTTTTGGGGAAGATAGTTCCGTTTCTAGTATTTGGCAATTGATAAATGGAGATTTGACTTTCTCTAATTGGCAGGAGGGGGTGGAGAGTAGTGGTGAAGGACAAAGTGGTTTCTCATGGGTAGAGGGAGAGTTAGAACGAGATTCCCTATTTAAAACTTTAAATTTTTCGCAAAAACAGGCGTTGAGACTTCCATTTAATAATAAAGTATCTATTGTTGAGGGCCCCCCAGGAACTGGTAAAACATATTTATTAGCGTGTATGTTGTTGGCTCTGATGAAAAGGGCGATGGCGGAAAAGTCTGCTTTGCGTATTGTAATTAGCGCGATGACTCATGAGGCGATTGATAATGTTTTGTCAACTTTGGTAAAGTTGGTAAATTTTAGGTGGGGAGATGATAACAGCAATAGTAAATTCAAGCTATCGAAGCAAATTAATTGTTATAAATTTGGAAAATTTGCAAAATCAGAGTCAAATAAGAGTTCTTGTACGAATCAGAACCAAAAAATCCCTGGAGATCAATTGAAGATTGAGCCTTTGGTAAGCAGGGACGAAATAATGAACAATAAATATGTCATTTTGGGGGCTACTGGTTATGGCCTTCATAAACTGTTTGGCGATCTACGGCAGGGGCCAAAAAGTATCTTTGATTGGGTGTTGTTTGATGAATCGTCGCAAGTTTTGTTTTCTTTGGCTATACTAACTATGATGTTTGGTAAGGGAAATTATATATTCTCAGGTGATGTTAAGCAATTGCCGCCAATTTTATTAGGAGATTATCAATCTTTATTGTCAAATATCGATAAGCAAGCTTCTGTTGATCTCAATACCCAGATTACTGTAACCGATTCCGTGTTGGCTAATTTATTGAGAATATACGGAAATAAGCAAAAAGTGCGTTTAACCGAGACCTATCGTATGAATAAAGAGCTGTGTCTTTTTCCAAGTAAAATGTGGTATGAATCATCTTTAATTTCCGCTGTCCCTCCCAAAGAAGCTTATCTTTCGATAAAGTATGGACAAAACAATTATCAACCAGATTCTATTGACAGTATTTTAGATCCTCGAAAAACTTGTAGTCTGGTGTTAGTGGATCATGAATATAGTACTGACCAGAGTGAGGAGGAGGCTAAGATTGTTAGTAAACTGACCCACCGTTTAATGTTGTGTTATGGTATTACTTGCGAGCAGTTAGCCATTATTTCACCTCATCGGGCTCAAAATAATTTGATATTAAGTCATATATCATCAGATATAGGAGGTGATAAATTTCCTCTGATTGATACAGTGGAACGTATTCAAGGAAAAGAAAGAGATGTAATCATCTATTCTATGGTAGCTTCAGATGTCGATGCCATTAAAAGTAGATTTATTAATGACCCTAATCGATTTAATGTCGCCATTACCAGAGCCAAAAAGAAATTAATCGTGGTAGGGAGCAGACGCTTGTTTAGGCTGATACCAGCGGATGAGTTAATTTTGTCCAGACATACCCCTTTAAAAGAATTTGAGCAAATTAGTAGTATACATAATGCGAACTTTGTTCGTCCTACTTCTGGGATTTCCATGGATCACAGTCTACAGTCTTGAGTTTTCAGTTTTCGTACAAATCCAACGGTCACTTAATACTATAAACAGTGGACCGACCCCCACCGATTTTCTTTATATGGCCCAG
>CAZJDM010000130.1:0-11696 GCA_964544765.1 uncultured bacterium | reverse complement strand
ATAGATCAAAAAATCATAGAAAATACCTCATTCTCTACCACATCATCCTTGTCACAAAGTACAGAAAACAACTTCTCATTTATACAGGAGAACATGTGAAAAAGATGATTAATCAATTGACAAAAGACTTTTTGGTCAGATGGGTACTTTGTTTCATCTATAGGAAATGCTTCAGAAGACACTATTCGGAGGTATATTGATAACCAAGGATAGGGTCACCCTAATAGGGTGACCTTTAGCAATTCATCCCACCGACTAAAGATCGGTGGGTTTTCTTGCTATATTATATAAAATTCTATCCGTGGCTTTAACCTGCCATTTTTTAGTAGTTAGAGCCAGGTATAACTTATGCAACCACACTGTAACTACCTAAAAATTTATAAAAAATAGTATTTTCTTGGGTTTGTTGTAAAATATCTTGAACCTTTTTACTTTTAATATTACCCGCAAAGTCCAAGAAAAAGATGTATTCACCTGGTTTATGTTTATTGGGAACTGATTCGATCCGCAGAATATTGACCACAGATTGCGCAAATAAATTGACGATACGAGATAATCCGCCTATTTCATTTTTAATGCTGAAAGCAATAGAATTTTTATAATTTTTTCCTGACTTTTCAATAGAATTTGAAGATAAAACTATGAATCTGGTTCGATCAGAAGTTGGGTTTTTGATGTTCCTTTTAACTATCTTAAGATTGTATAATTCAGCACAAAGCTCATTACCAATAACAGCCGAGACCTGAGGTCTTTTTTTGGATAACATTTTAGCAGCACTAGCTATATCAGAATAGGATCTTGATTCTAACTTGGAATGTTTTACATATTGATTACACTGATTCAAGGCATGAGCATGAGAGTAGACTATGCGCAATTGATCAGGTTTGGTTTCAGGAAGAGTCAGCAAATGATATTTGATGGGAAGTTCAACTTCACCAATTATAAAGACTTTCTTTTCTGCCAATAAATGATGAATAGAAGTAAGAGTCCCTTGTGTAGCGTTCTCGATAGGAACGATACCAAAATCTAACTGTTTTTTTTCTAAATCCTCAAAGATATCTCCGTATTCTAAAAAGGGAATAGTTACCAAATGAGAATCAAACTCTCTTGCCGCCTGCTCATCATAGACGCCATGTTCACCATGGAAGCCTATTAGTTGATAATCTTTAGTTTGCAGTCGTTTACTCTCTTTAATGATCTCAGTAAACAACTGAGCACAGAAATTCGGCTCAATAAGACCCTGAGAGTGTTTTTTGATGTAATTAATTACCTCATCTTCTCTTTTAGTATCAGTAATTTTCTTTTTGAGTTTTTTAGTACTAAGCGCTAATTCCATCCGATGATTTAAAAGCTTTAATAGCTCAAAATCAACTAGATTAATACGCTTTCTAATGCTAGGTAAGTCCATATAATGAAAGGCTTAAATATTATTTCTTCTTTCTTTTATGACGCATCTTGTTCATTAGTTTCTTATGCTTATGTTTTCTCATTTTCTTTTTTCGTTTTTTTATAACGCTTCCCACAAACTTCCTCCGGAAACCAGTAATCGAAACAAGACCGGACACTATCTTATTATAGAATAAATGTCTAGTCTATTTCATAGAATAATGTCTGGTCCAATTTGGTAATTTACTCTCATCCCGTCTCTGTAGCCATTTGCTCTCCTTTTTCCAAATCAACAAAGGTCAAAATGTAACCCCCTAAACCAAACAATAAAATCAATGATAAAATAGATATCCTTGGAGAACCGGTAAGATAAGAGGTAAAACCAACTAACAATGGTCCCATAACAGCGGCAAATTTTCCCAGCATATTATAAAACCCATAAAATTCAGCTGACTTAGCGACAGGAATCAAGCGTAAATACAAAGAACGACTCAAGGACTGCACTCCTCCTTGTACTAATCCCACCGTGGCTGCTAATAAATAGAATTGCCATACATGCTGCATAAAAAATCCCATGATACTTACGGCAATATAAATAACCAGACCAATATATATCCCTATCTTAGGACCTATTTTGGTACCAATCTTACCAAATACCAAAGCGGCGGGAAAACCCACAAATTGAGTGATTAATAGAGCGGTAATCAAATTCTTTTGATCAAAGCCTAGAGCCAGTCCATAATCAATAGCCATTTTGATGATAGTACCTACCCCATCAATATACAGCCAATAAGCTATCAGAAAAATAACTATTACTTTAAATTTCTTAATCTCCAAAAAAGTTCGTTTAAGTTCCCCAAACCCTTCTTTCACTGCCTGACCAAAAGGGGGTGATTGTTTTTTCATTTCTTGTACAACAATCATTAAAGGAATTGTAAAAACTATCCACCATACTGACACAGTTATAAATGATATTTGGATAGCTTCTTTGACACTGGACAATCCAAAAAGATCCGGCTTAAGTACCATTGCCACATTAATTACAAACAACAACCCTCCCCCCAGATATCCTAAGGCATATCCTAAAGCTGATACATAATCAGACTCAGCTGTACTACATACACTAGGTAAAAGACTGTCATAAAAGACAACCGCACCCGAAAATCCTAAAGAAGCCAAAATATAAACCAACATAGCCATCTGCCAATCACCATTACTTAAAACAGCAAAAAGACCGGTAGCTATAACGCCCAATAATGTAAATATAAACAAAAACTTTTTCCGGGTTCCTCCACTATCGGCGATAGCTCCTAAAATCGGAGCCATAATGGCTACAATTATACAAGCTATGGAATTAGCAATACCTAACTGCAATGTACTAGTAGTAACTTCCTTACCAATACACATAAAGTTTTTAAAAAATATAGGAAAAAATCCCGCCATCACAGTCGTAGCAAAAGCTGAGTTCCCCCAATCATAGAATGCCCAAGCGAGAGCTTTTTTATTTGTTTTAAATTTAAATAAATCCATATTTATTTTACCTTTGCCTTCTTTTGGTGTATCTAACTTTTTAGTGAATCTAAGAACTAAAAACAAATATCAACAATGACTGGATAAGTCAATTTGAGAAAGTAGAATCAAGTAAGGAGACGCTTATGGAATCCTATTACACCAATCAACATCGAAAACTCACTGAACAATTTAATAATATGTTTCAATATGTAAAACAATTCATCATAGAAGAATATGGTATAGCAATTTCCTTTAAACTAGCTCGTGCTAGTGAAAAATATTTTGAAGAAAGTATCCATTTAATTCCCTATATTGGAGGAAAGAAAAATCCCAACACTATTTTTTTAATTATGATTACATGGTTTGCTTCTTTTATCAAAGCTATGCGAGATGAAGGTAAAACCATTGTTGAAGCAGTGACATTAATTTACTTAGCTTGTGACCATTACTTTCAAATCATACCTAAATGGAAAAAGGCATTAATAAAGAGATATGTCTTTAGTTATATATTCATCCAAAAACTGAAAAAAACAGCTAAAACATCTCAAAACAGTCCCTATCCAGAGGATTGGAAATTTAGGGTCATCGAAAATGAAGATGGATGTGATTGGGGAATTGAGTTTAGTACTTGTGGTATTCACCAATTTGCCCAAAAATTGGATATTGAAAATTACCTTCCTTACTGCAATTTTTTTGATGTCATCTATAGTCGTCATTTAGACATGGGCCTAGAAACTACTTCAACTTTTGATCAAGGAGTAAGTAGATGTAGAATGTTATTTAAAAAGGGGCGGAAAACTATAATTCCAGTGAATTCGCAACAAATTGCCCAAGAAGTTTCCATCAGAAAGGTGCGTAAACTTCCTCTTTATGGAAAACCCATTAGAGGTTTTGATAAAAAAATCGAAATAACGGTGATGCTTGGCTTAGTTAAAATTTTAATTAAAAAATTTAACTTAATTAGAAGTATATTTATCTTAATAAGAGCCAAACTAGGAGTTAGTACCCTTATTAAAAAGTACCCAGAGGCTTATGAAAAATCCAGAAAATATGCTGGTAAACAAGCTAAGGATCATTTCTTACTGGCTTCTTTATTTAATACGGTCAATGGTATATACAAAAATCGAGAAAAAACTTACGATGAAATATTTAAAGAATTGATGAGAGATATGGGAGATCTGTCCTTAGGAGCTCTTTATTGTATTGATGAACTGGCGAATTTAGAAGATCCCTATTCTGCTTTTAAAGAATTTAATGTTGGAATGTTTTTACCCGACTATCATTTTCCTTCTGGTCCCATTCATGATGAAGGAGACCATTTCTATTTTGATGTACTAAGTTGTGTTCAGACCGAATATGCTAAATTGGTAGGAGTACCTGAAATTGGAAGAATTGGATGCGACCATGATTGCTTTGGTTATCCTAAACTATCCGAACGAGGTAATTTTGTTTTTAACCGACCAGAAACAATTGCCAAAGGGGGCCAATGCTGTCGCTTCAATTTTTATCGAAAAGGAACCCAACCTGAAGATCTACCAGAGAATAAATAGATTCGTAAACTTACATAGATTCTACCTAAAATGTACAAGATCACGTCTTTAGCGCTACGGTTAGCGTATTTAGACCTTTACATCGCATATCGAAATTACTATAGTCTATAAAAATATTTGCAGATTTTTATTTTGTCTTTTTTACTCAAAACCTCATCAATAACTAGGAGGTCACTCTTTTGTTTAAAATAATTAGCTTCTTGGCAGCATGCATTATTTTTATCTGTCTTTTTTCTACAAAGGGTTTTAGCGACTCGTATCCTGCATGTTCAGAAGCTCCTACATGTAATAAAAAGGCTGATCTGGGAAATTCACGGATTAGTCAAGATAAAAAAAATGTAGAATTTTGTGTATTAGACGATAATGGTAATTTCGCTTGGTCGGCTCAAAGAGGAAACCTTGGAGCTTGACAGGGCTTTTGTGGTTTATATTTTGATGAACAAGATGATGCATCATGCCGAGCCATGGCTCCCGCATACTGTATCGTTGGTAATGTTATGAACTGTGCTTGTCCATCTGGATTTTCAATACTAAACTTTTATGAAAGTGGAATACAGGGTCAAAACCTACATAAGATTTATACCTGCGCTATTGGGTTACCAAATGACCTTTGCGTAAATACTATGAGAAATACTGAAGGTGAAACAGCTGTCGTGGCTCCGTTTTCAGGAAATAGGTGTGCAGTACGGTAGTACTATCTTCAATTATTGCCGGTAATCCTTTTGCAATAGTACACAGTGAGGATCAATTACTTGACAGATGTAAAATCCATTATTTAATAGGAATGGAATGCCATACTTACCTTTACCTAACCATTCAGAATTTTCCTTCCAAGTATCATCAAAACAAATATATCCTCCGGGGACAATTTTGTTAAAGACGGCTTTTGCAGCTAACAAGTGCATTTCCCAAGCATTATCATTACTTATTTTAACATCTCTACGATGATAAGATTTTATTGTTTTCTGTTTATGCCAAGAGGCTTCAATATCAAAGGCATCTAAATAAACAATACCTAAATTGGCTGTAGACCATTCTGTTAAAAATTCTTCCCCTAGCTTATTATACGCTTCAAAACGTGGATTAATCTTTTTTACAATTAGCTCTGCATTTTTAATAATATCTTTATCAATATCAACAGTAATAAATTGTAAACCTAGCTCCTTGGCCATTTTAGCTAGCTTTATAGTGGATCCACAACCTCTCTCTGAACCAATCTCTATTAAAACCGAATCTGGATGCTTTCTTGCTAGAATGGCGATTTCCTTTTTGGTTTTTAATATCAGTTCATGACCGTGTTTGATTGTTCCAAATAGATAAAATCTAATTTCATGTAAGACTTTAATAGAGTATAATTTACGAATTATATTTTTCAAAAATGCTTCCCATTAAGTTGCAGATATTATCTTCTAGATTAGAAAATATTTCAAGGTTTAACTATTTATATGCGGCTAACTTGATTTAGATATTACGTCCCGGTTAAACAATCTACAAAAGATAAAGCATTGACACTTTCGTTCAACATACAAATGATGCTAAGATATTAAATAATTCAATTATTGACACAACAAAAAGAAGTAATAAAGAAATAATAATGACAATAAGTATTATCATACGAACTTTAAATGAAGAAGCCCATATTCATGGACTCATAACAGCAATACATGAACAAAATATACAAGACAAAGTTGAAATAGTATTAGTAGATTCTGGCTCAAAAGATAATACGATTAATATTGCTCAAAAATTGGGAAGTAAGATAGTACATATCACTCCCGCAGAATTCTCTTTCGGTAGATCATTAAACTATGGTATTAAACAAGCTAGTGGTGAAATAATTGTACTAATTAGCGGACATTGCTTACCTCAGAATAAAGATTGGCTACAAAACTTAATTGCTCCATTAAAAAAGGAACAGATCCACTATGCCTATGGAAAACAGATCGGTGGAAAAGTCAACCAATTTAGCGAATGCCAGTTGTTTTCAAAATATTATCCAGATTACAATATAATTCCTCAAAATAATATCTTTTGCAATAATGCTAATGCAGCATTATCTTACAACATTTGGACCAAATATAAATTCAATGAAGAGCTTACAGGTCTTGAAGACATGGATCTCGCCAAAAGACTCCTTAATGATGGTTTAAAAATTGGGTATTGTTCAAATGCTGTAGTTTACCATTATCATAACGAATCATTAATACAAATTAAAAGACGTTTTGAAAGAGAAGCCATTGCTTTACAGTTCATAATGCCGGAAATTCATATTAGTGTAATAGATTGCTTAGGTTACATTATGAGTGGAATATTTTATGACTGTATAACCGCTTTAAAACAACGTCGACTATTAAAGAATTTTATAGATATTATGTTATTTAGACTTATGCAGTATTGGGGATCTTATAAAGGAAATCAAAGACATCGGGTATTATCTGCAAAGCAAAAACACCTTTACTTTTACCCTAAAGGATTTAAAACCTAATATTTTTAAATTGGAAAATAAATTGTTATAAGGAACTATATATGAACGTATTAATAACTGGAGCAAACGGTGGTATTGGTAAGGCTCTTTGTGACATATTTTCGCAAAACAAATACAAAGTCATTGCCACTGACATACATCAAAAGCCACATTGTCAATGTACTAATTATATTCAACAAGATTTACGTGAAATATGCAAATCATCTTTCGTAGAAAATAAATTGAAAGACAAGATCTCCCAAATTTTAAACAAAGAAAAATTGCACGCTCTCATCAATAACGCAGCCATCCAACAAACCGGCAAAATAGAATCATTGCAAACAAGTGATTGGTACGAATCATACGAAGTGAATGTTTTTGCTCCCTTTCTATTAATTAAAATGTTTATGAAAGATCATTTTGCTCAAAAAGGAGCTATTGTCAATATTTCCAGTATCCACACCTATCAAACCAAGAAATATTTCTCAATATATTCATCATCTAAATCGGCACTTACAGGTATGACAAAGGCATTAGCATTAGAATTAGCTCCTGATATTAGAATAAACTCCATCCATCCCGCAGCTGTTGATACTGAGATGCTGAGTTCAGGTTTCAAAAACAACCTTCACAAAATTGATGAATTAAAAAAAGTCCATCCCATTGATCGCATTGCCACTCCAGATGAAGTTGCAGAATTGGCCCTGTTTCTTTGCTCTGAAAAATCATCCTTTATGACTGGAAGTCATATTAGACTGGATGGTGGTATCGGGAGCGTTTTAAATGAACCAACCTGAGTAAATGTTATAAAGTGGCTACTCAACACCAAGTCCTTTTTTTAACATTTCAATAGAGTTAATATGTACTTTGTTCCAACATGCAGGGCTGCTATTGGAATTATGAGCAGACAATAAAACGTTTTTCATTTTACGAAGTGGACTATTTAAAGGAAGCGGTTCCTCCTCAAAAACGTCTAAAGCTGCACCAACAATTTGTCTAGCATTTAGTGCCTCTATCAAGTCTTCTTCAACTATTAAACCCCCTCGTGCAGTGTTAATAATATATGGTTTTTTTTCCATTTTTTGAAAAGTATTGAAATTTAATAATTGGTAACTGGTAGAATTAAGATCACAGTGTAAAGAAATAATATCACAATTTTGATAAATATCTTCTTTGCTAACAAACTCAACATCTAATTGCAAAGCAGATTTCTTTCTTTCTTCTTTTATGTCATTTACCATTACTCTAGTATCAAAGCCTTTTAACCTCTTTCCAACAGCATAACCAATCTCACCAAAACCGATAATACCAACCGTTTTTTCTGCAAGAGAATATCCACCAGGTTTACTCCAACCTCCATTTTTTAAAATATCATCATTTTCTATTATTTTGCGGCAAAAATTAAGAATATATGTCATTGTAGTATCAGCAACCGGATCGTTAAAAACCTTCAACGTTCTAAATATTTTAATACCATAATTATCTGCGATCTCCTTATTGAGAGAGTCTATACCTGTCCCCCATTTAACAATAACTTTAAGATTTTTAGCTTTCTCATAAACATACCTAGTAAATTCATCATCTCCACAGATAATTCCATCATAATCGCCTATAATGAGTAGTAGATCTTTTTCCTCCAAGCGTTCTTCAACTTTCTTCCAGGTAAATTCCAAAGGTAAATTAGATACCAATCTTTCAATTTTTTTTCTTTCAGTAAACATATACGGGGCGGTAATTAAAACTTTCATAAAATAACCTTTTATACATATACGTATACTAGATTAGTATTGGGTTCCTATTTGTTTTATACAATTTTTTAAGTCAACCAACCCTTCTTGAAAAGAAAAGTCAGTCTCATAACCTAAAATCTTCTTGGCTTTCTCACAATTAACAACAAATTCTCCATTATGAATTTTCCTGGACATCCCCCACGGGGATAGGTGTTCATCGATAAATCCTTTAGTAAGAAAATTCATTACTTCCATGTTGTTTCCAGCCAATTTTGATTTACCCGAAGTCAGTTTTAGTAGCCATTTAACGAATATATTAAATAACATACCCACCAAAGATTTAAACCATATCTTAAATATGAAATTTAATAAATAATTGTCGTGAAACTCCCTTTTTGAAGATGATGTAATTTTTAAATTTGCAGGAAATCCCAAATCAGCAAGTACCCTTGCATGTCCCTGATAAAAGTCACTCCATTTTATCCTATCTTCCCCCGAAATTAAAAAAGTTTCCTTATTGGATGCGATATTATTTTCTTCAATACTTTGATATACTGCCTGAGCCACATCATTAACATACACACAATTACATTCTCTTTCTCCATTACCCGGTAAACTCAAATCTTTAGTTTTACAGGCACCAAAGGCATAATTTGTCCAATTACCACCCAGACCAAAAACAATGGTGGGCTGCAGAATTATCACTTTTAGTCTTTCTGGAGCAACTCGGTTTAATATTAATTCAATCTTTCTTTTTGCATAGGTATATGGATCATGCAAACGAGAATAAGAAGAATTTTCATTAACCTCGTCAGTATTTTCCAGGTTATACACCGAGATACTACTAATATGAATTAGTTTTTTGATTTTATTGATACCACAGACTTTCACCACATTTCTTATTCCACATATATTTGATTCATAAGAATGATCAAAAGCAAAGTGTACAAAAACATCACAGCCCTTGGAGATATCTAGTAATCCATTATAATCATCCATTAGAACTTTTTTATATTTAACGTTCCCCTTACTTGAATATTTGTTATTCTCTTTACTATCAGACTCTTTTTCTGTATTGCATAGCCTAGTACCAGTGGTTAAACCCACCACCCGCTCAAATCGATTTCCATAAAGCTCAATCCATTTACTACCTAAAAAGCCGGTAGCACCACTTACTACTACAAATTTATTTACCATGATCTTTAATCCGTTAATCCGTCAAAAATTTAAGGTGCTGCGCTAATCTACACGCTAAAGCTGAAATAGTTAAACCGTTATTAACATTGCCTGAGGTAGAGAATACTGAACCATCACAGATAAATAAATTTTCAACGTCAAATACTTTGAGATTCTTATCTACTACTCCCTCTTTGACATTTTCCGCCATCTTGGCGGTCCCTACATGATGGGCCGCAGATGTAAAAATATTCTCCCAGTCCAAATCATCAATCTTATGAGTAAAAATATAGTCATCTTCTGATAACATAATTTCTCTTAGTAGTTTATACCATTTCTTCATGGTCCCCAAATCACGATCTGTAATTTGCCAATTAACTTTTGCAATGGGATAACCAAATCTATCCTTCTTTATTGAAAGAGTAACTCGACTATTTGGATTGGGAATTTGCTCTGTAACAAAAAATAAGTCTGCATATTTATAGGTCACATTTAAAGAAAACTTATAAGCTAAAATTTGCATAGAAACATTGAAATTAGTTATTACTTTCCAGACATCCTTAAAAGAAACCCCTCCATCTCTAAAAGCTAAAAGGGACAGTTTTACTTTTTCCGTTTCATCATGAATCCCTTTAACAAAAGATACTCTCATAAAGGTATTATGATTAGGCAGCTGATACTTCCTTTGCATTTCATCATTAAGCTCCAAACCAGTTCTTATTTTCATCTGCTTACTATATTTAATATCTGAGTATATTGGAGCTTTATGCTTTCGTCTAAACTCCACCTGACAAAGGTTTCCCATAGGATGATCCATCAAATAACGACCGACGTTATCCCCTTCATTACCCAGACCATTAAAATTAACCTTACTGGAATTAAGCAAAATACGAGGTGTCTCCAAAGCTCCAGCACATATTACGAACTGCCTAGCTATAACAAAAAAAGTTTTACCACCGGGTACACCAACCAGCAATTTTTGCACTTTTTTCCCATATTCATCTGTTATCAACTCAAGTGCAACCGCATTATAAAGGCAATGCTGTTGGGAAGAATTCTTAACGATAGATTTGATTAGATTTTTAAAATTTAATGGCGGCAGAGGCTGCTGAAAAATTTTATTTTTCAACCATTTCCTGTCAAAGGACATAATTTTTAAATTTTTCTTCAGATCCCCAGACAAGGTATTTAATTTAAAATCCTTATATTTTTCAACTCCAAACAACTCAGAAGCCTCCATATAATAAGGCATCAAATCATTTAACTTGATTGGCCAACCACTATGGGGAATCCAGCTTCTCTTCTCAAAATCAATGGAATCTAAGGTTGAAAGTACTCCGTGCCATAAGTTACTGGTTCCGCCCAGCATGATGGCCCTAGTATTCCTTATTCCAAAATCAAGTCCAATATTATCCATAATTACGTCAGAACGTTTTTGTCTTTTCAAACCACCAGCCTCAATTACAATAAAATCTTCCCCTTTATCTGACAGCTTTTTTATTAATGTTCCACCGCCAATGCCGGACCCAATGATACATACATTGGTCGAAAAATCCTTTTCAATAACCTTACTGGCGTTCAACAGCATTATTTATATCCCCATCCCTAAACACTGAGTGGCATCTCTTATAAGATCTGAATCCATTACATTTGACACAAAATATAAATCTAATGAATCTACTAATAATACTTGTTTTTCTCGCAAATTATAACATCTTCTTTTGTTAAAGGTACTTTTCTAGGCTTTAAAATAATTTTTTGGTTTTTTATTTTAGTATTAGGACGCAAACACTTGCGATATTCCTTTGGACAAATACGATCATGGTAATTGTTCACCTGGGTCCTAAATTTTGATTATCCTCACTTAACAATAATTCA
>CAZJDM010000129.1:0-12238 GCA_964544765.1 uncultured bacterium | reverse complement strand
CAACCGTCAACCAGATTATACGTTAAAAAGGCAATAAGTATGTTGACACTACAGGTTGATTATATCTCTTACCTTGATTACCCTGAGGAGGCCTCGGAACATTTAAGTGGTGTTAACAAAGCAATATCAAACCTCAAACGTTTTATATTATCAACTCACCACGGTGTTCATAAAAAGTACCGTGGCACATATGTTAGTGAGTTTGTATATAGATACAATCGTAGATATTGGCCTCAAGAATCATTTGATAGACTTTTATATGCTTGTATTCAGGCTGTCCCCACAACTTTACCTGAGTTAAATGCCTAATCATTGGTAAGACATTTTATTTTATAGTAAGACATTGTATCTAGATTTACTTTAAAGACGATTTAAACCATTCAAAGCGGCTACTCGATAAGCTTCGGCCATAGTAGGATAGTTAAAGGTGGTATTGACGAAATACATCAGATTATTGCCTTCACCCTCTTGACTCATGACCAATTGTCCAATATGAATAATTTCTGAAGCCTGACATCCAAAGCAATGTACCCCTAATATTTCTAATGTATTGCGGTGAAACAAAATCTTTAGCATCCCTACGTTGCAGTTTTCGATTTGCGAACGAGCCAATGATCGAAATACAGAATGCCCTATTTCATATGGTACTTTATCTTCAGTAAGTTCTCGTTCGGTTTTACCAATAGAGCTAATTTCAGGAGATGTGTAAATTCCGGTAGGTATAGCATGCATTTTATACTTACATTCACCCTCTACCAAATGAGTAGCGGCAAATCTACCTTGATCAAAAGAAACGCTAGCTAAGCTAGGATATCCAATGACATCACCAACCGCATAGATATGCGGTAAAACAGTTTGGTAATATTCGTTGGTTTCGATTTGTTGTCGTTGATTAACCGGTATACCTATTTTTTTAAGCCCAAGATTTTCCGTATTACCAGTTCGTCCGTTGGACCAAAGTAAATAATCTGTTCTCAACATTTTGCCAGACTTCAAAGACACAATAACATTATCATCAGCTGGTTCTACCTTTTTATAAGACTCATTATGTTGAATACTAACACCTTGATCACGTAGATGATAACTCAGGGCATCAGTAATTTCATCATCTAAAAAAGAAAGAAGTCGATCACGAGTATTGATCAAATTGACCTGAATCCCTAGCCCCTGCAAGATAGAAGCATATTCACACCCTATAACTCCGGCACCATATATAGTAATAGAAGAGGGAGTCTCTCTAAGAGTCAAGACAGTATCACTATCCAGTATACGACTATGGGTAAAATCAACATTGGGAGGATGATAAGGTATTGATCCAGAAGCAATAATAAAAGCTTTAGCGGAATACTTACCTTTTGCGTGTTGGTTAACCATAACTTCAACCGTATTTGAATCTGTAAAAGAAGCCGTACCATGAATAACCTCAATATTGTTGCGTTTGTAAAAAGTCTGACGCATCTCAACTTGTTTTTTAATCACCGATTCAGCGCTTTTCAACAAATCAGGGTAGGATATCTTCAGTTGATTAAACTCTTTTTGAAATAATGGATTGAACCTCAGCTTACCCAATTCTTGTACCGAATAACGTAGAACTTTACTGGGGATAGTAGCCGTATGAGTACAATTACCGCCAATCAAATCGTTTTTTTCAATTACGGCAACTTTTTTACCGCATTTGGCTGCTTTCATAGAGGCACCTTCACCTCCGGGTCCGCTTCCAATGACTATTACATCAAATTGTTTTTCTTTCATTTTTAAAGCCTATTTTTTCATCGCAAAAAGCGAGTGTGATTATTTATTTCAAATAGCTTGGTATTAACTTCAATCATCTTTCTTATAATCTTCAATCATCTTATTAATTTTATCCGTACAAAGATCTCCACATCCAGTATTTGCTTTGGTTCTTTTCCTAATTGCTTCAATATTGTCGTATCCTTGAATAATCGCTAACCTAATAGTTTTATGTTTTACTCCTTTACAGGTACAAACCACCGCAAAATCTTTTTTAATTTGAGCTTCATCAAACACTAAATAAAACTCCATTCTCTATATCTAACCAATCTTATTAATTATTTAACCAATTGATTAAATTCAATATCCTTCTTGTTCAAGATCAACTTTACCTTTAAAAACTCGATAAGTATAAATGGTGTACCCAATTACCAAGGGCATACCAATTAAACAGATAATTAACATAGTGAAAAGAGTGTTTTTACTTGATGATGAATCATAAATATTCAGGCTGTTAAGAGAATCTATCGAAGAAGGGACCCATCCAGGAAAAAGACAAAGCCCCAGCAAGCTCACAACTAAAATTATAGATAAAAAAGAACCAATAAAGGCCTGAAAAAATCGTTCCTTTCTTAATCTTTTAAATATAAATATCGAAAAGAATGTAATCAATAGTAACAATAACCAGGCAATAGGACGAGAAGTAAAATTAATAAATAGATGAGGAGCATAAGATACGGTCATAAAGAAGAATAAAAACAAAAAATAAATATAAACGCACCAACTAACATAGCACCACTTTTTCATTTCATGTCTAAGATGTTCCTTAGTTTTAAAACCGATGTAAAGAGCACCGTGCATTATAAAAACAATTACTACAAATAAACCAGTAAATATCGGATAGAGAGATAATAGAGACAAAAATGATCCAGTGTAACTAAGTTGATCATCAAGAGGTATTCCTTTTAAAATATTAGCTACCGCGACTCCCATAACAAAAGGCGCTACAATACTACTAATACAGAGAACTACATCCCAAATAGAGATCCATAAACGCGAATTAGAAAATTTTTCTCGAATCTCAAGCGAGACGGCTCTAAAAATCAGAGCAAACAGAAGTAACATTAGAGGTGTGTACAAACTACTAAAAACAGTAGCATATACTCGAGGAAAGGCCGCAAAAAGAGACCCTGCCCCAGCAATTAGCCATACTTCATTGCCGTCCCAAACGGGACCAATAGCTCGATAAAAATAAGGACGGTTCTTTTTATCAGATGTAAAAAGTTGAATAATACCTACACCAAAATCAAAACCATCTAAAGCGGCATAAACAGCAAAAAGAAATATAATGAGAATAAACCAAATAGTATTTAAATCCATTTTCTCTTACCTTTATCGGCCCTTTATCGCCCTTTATTACCTCTATTTTACCATTTCACACTTGTTTTCACTTTATGTGTACTGCCGTTGCTAAGCCGTTTGATCGTCTGGCCCCTCGGTTATTTCTTTGTACATTAGAAGAAGGTACAGGAGTCCCAATATCAAATAAATAACCCCAAAAGAGATTAATGAGAAAAAGACCTCTCCATCACTAACAACAGGAGAATGAGCCTGTTCAGTTCTTAGTAAACCATAGACGATCCACGGCTGACGGCCCATTTCAGCGACTACCCACCCCAATTCGTTAGCCAGAACAGGCAAAGGAATCATTATAACCAAAATCTTCATTAATGTTGAAGCTTGCCATAACCTTTTCCTGAGTAATTTGTAGACCCCTACAAGTAAAACTAAAATAAAAAGCGTTCCTAAACCAACCATAATATGAAAAGAAAGCCAGACAGGAAATACCGGGGGCCTATTTTCTACTGGGATATCATCTAATCCAGTGACAGGAGCATCAGCATCACCATGCACCAGAATACTTAGTAACGATGGTATTTCTAGAATAGGCTCGATTCTAATTTCATCATCTTCAATAACTGGGTAAGCCAATATAATAAAAGGAGACTCAGCCTGGGTTTTATACACACCCTCCATAGCTGCCAGTTTGGCTGGTTGGGTTTTGCCTACTTGAACTGCGTGTACATGACCAAAGGGAAATAGTTGCAATATTGATGATACTAAACCTACAATCAATCCCACGACTAACGATTTTTGGGCCATTTCAATGTGTTTGTTCTTAAGAATAAAATAAGCGCAGACACCCATTACCAGAAAAGATCCAGCTACAATAGAACCATTAAGAGTATGAAAAAATCTAGGTAAAGTTGAGGGATTAAAGATTACCTCAAAAAAACTTTCCAGCTCAGCTCGACCATTACGTATTATGTGTCCCGCCGGAGTCTGTTGCCATGAATTGGCAGCCACAATCCAAAAGGCTGAAAGGGTAGTCCCTAAGGTAACCATTAAAATTGAAAAAAGATGAACAGCAGGTTTGACCTTGTTACGACCCCATAGATATATCCCTAAAAAGGTAGACTCTAAAAAGAAAGCGAAAATAGCTTCTGCTGCCAGTGGTGCGCCAAAAATATCACCAACAAATTGGGAATATCTGGACCAGTTAGTGCCAAACTGAAATTCCATAACAATACCGCTAGCTACTCCAAATACAAAAGTTAGAGCAAGCAATTTACCAAAGAATTTACCTAGAGCAGCATATTGTTCGTTTTTTTGCCCTCTAAATTCAAAATATAAAACAAACCAGGCCAGTCCTATGCTGATGCAGGGGAATATGTAGTGAAACATAATGGTAACGGCAAATTGTATTCTGGATAAAATCAACATATTAAATAATGGCTATTATAATTAACATTGATTATCATAAAGTCAGTAACAGCTCTTTAATAAATATAGTGTAATTACTGATATATATCAACCCAAGAATATGATAACTTTATAAGCGTTTCCAATGCGCAATTTAACATTTAGGTTTAAAATGAGTAAAACCATGATTACTTTTATTATACTTAGTTCTCTTATTATTGTATTTTTCTTATTCATTTTTATAGCCAGTGATTACTTTTCCACCTTTGGATTCGGTCCTTCAGATTCACAGTTAAAAAGGATAATGGCTTCCCCCAATTTTGTGGAAGGAAAATTTAAAAGATTTACTCCTCTTCCTAATTGGTTTAGTTGGGACGGTCTGAAGATATCTATCGAGTTTTTTATCAAAAATACCAAGGACCGTTCTCCGAAGCAGGTATTGCCGGTTGAAAACTTAAACGCCAAATCCTTTAAAGAAAAAGCCTCCACCGGTTTAAGAGTTACTTGGTTAGGACATTCATCTTTTATCATCGAAATCGAAGATAAAATACTTTTGGCCGATCCTGTTTGGAGTAAAAGAATTTCACCTGTTTCGATTATCGGACCTGGGAGGTTTCATCCTGTTCCAATTAGTATTAATGATCTGCCTCCAATTGACGCTATTGTTATCACTCATGATCATTACGATCACTTGGATAAGGTCACTATTGATAGTTTAAAAGATCAAATAAAACAGTTCATAGTTCCACTCGGTGTTGCCGCCCATCTTGAAGGATGGGGAGTATCATCTGACTATATAAATGAACTTGACTGGTATGAGAGCACCAAGCTTCTTGGAACTAATATCGAGGTTACCGCTACTCCAGCCGACCATTTTTCAGGTAGATTTAGAATGAACAATTCTACTCTTTGGGCAGCCTGGGTTATCAAAAGTGAAAGTCATAGTTTATACTTTGGTTGTGATGGTGGCTATTTTGATGGATTTAAAGAGGTCGGAAATAAATATGGCCCTTTTGATTTAGTATTATTAGAGGCAGGACAATATGCCGAGGCTTGGAAACAAGTTCACTTAAGACCCTTTGAAACATTTAAAGCTTTTAAGGATCTGCGAGGCAAAAAATTGATCCCAACTCATTGGGGAACTTTTGTATTAGCTTACCATCCTTGGTACGAACCCGCAGAACAATTAGTTGACTTAACCAAAGACACTCCTGAGGTTCTTATTATACCGAAAATTGGCCAAATGGTAGAAGCTAAAGGAGATAATTTTAAAAACACCTATTGGTGGAGAAAATTTATTGGAAATTAATAGCAATTCAATAATTGTTTAGAGTATTGCCTCTTGATTATCAAATCATAAAATGATTAATAACATATCCATGGAACGCTTTATACTAGCAGTCCTTCTGCTTTCACTTAACATAATTATTCTAATTATTATAAGTTCTTGTCTAACTTGGGGAGATCAGCCACGTTCTCCATCGCTAACAGATCAATTATCTACTGGATCGAACACTAATCAGGTTATACATCCAGCAACTGCTCTTGATCCCCAATCTATTTTTGATAAATTAAACTCTCCAGAGATTGAAATCACCAATGATAATGTAAGCTCTGGAATATTCCCTATTTGGGTACCTAGTGGTGGAGGTAAAGATCCGTTGTTTAAGTGGTCTTGCAAGGATGTAAATGAAGACATTTTTCTTAATAAATTTATTCAAGGATCTGGAAATGCAGCTGATTATCAATTTCTTAAAAAAAGATGTTTTACACCTGACGCTAAGGGTGAATTGTCTACAAGTATAGTTGTTCGGACCATTGATTATCCAATAGGTCAACATCCATGGACCAGACCAGTTAAAATCAATCTGGATGACGGCACCATTTTGAGAGGTCTATTAGCTTTAAATCCTGGAGCAAATATTAAAAGACCTTTAATTGTTATTCAATGTGGATACGTTTGTCGCCTTGACAGGATTTCGCCTGAAGTATTACCAGCTATCGTGCATTTATACGATGAGGGTCCTTACCATATTCTCTTAGTTGTTAGTTCAACTGGGGCACAATACATAACAGATAATGAACGAATAGAAATTGGAGGCCCATTTGAAGGCGTGAGTTTGATAAAGTTGGCTCAAACACTTCAATCTGCTAAATCAAAATTTCATGATTATATCTCTAGTGTTCATCTTTTGGGAGTCAGTTTAGGAGGACAAGCCTCTTTATATGCTTCCATATTTAATAAAAGCCCACGATTGAAAGAGAAACATCATTATAAAAGTATTGTAGCTCTATGTCCGGCTATTAATTTTGAAAAATCAACAGACTCAGTCTTTAGCAACTTTATAACTCGTTGGTTTTTCCGTAGAAGAGCCTGGAAGCAGGTCACGGATGCAGCTCATTTTGTTCCCCGAATAGCCAAAATTGCTGATCGAAGTTATGTACCAGAGAAATTAGCTTTTCGTGATATGATGGTTAACTTAGCAGTAGAACATTTGCCTTTAAGATTTACTGGAAATAATAGAATGTTGCCACCTATCAATAATCAATTATTGACATTGTGTTTTATAGATAACCTATTACTATTTACTAAATCTTATCTATCTTCATCTTATTCTATCTTCATCTTATTCTATCTTCGCATAAATCATCTTATTTATCCTCGTTAGCCAACGAAATAGGCTATTTTTTAACTTATTTAATTGACAACTATTATTTTTATATATATTAATTAAAATTAGAGTTTGTTGATTGGAGGATCGCAAAATGATTAAAATCAACCGAGCTGTCGAATATGCCTTAATTTCACTAGGTTATATTGTTAATTCATCGTCTTCCATTGTTAAAACCAAAGAAATCACCAAAAAACATAAATGCCCTTTTGACGCAACAGCCCGTTCAATGCAAGTACTGACTAAAGCGGGAATCTTAGAGTCGGTTCAAGGAGTAAATGGGGGATATCGATTAAAGAAAAGCCTCAATCAAGTTACCTTTTATGATTTATTGGTAATTATTCTCGGTCCGCTGGGTGTAACCAATTGCATGACCTCAGATAATATAGCCTTAAATCATTTACCCAATTTAAAAAAACATAAATATACTTGTAATAGTAAGGATCAATGTAACCTTATAAATCCCTTAAAAATTTTCCAACAAAAGTTGATCCAATTTTATCAAGGAATCACATTAGATGACTTCTTTAAAGCCACTACCCTCGATACAAAACCTGTAATTAACCCTGATGACACCAAAATTAATATAACCAAAACCCAGGTTATATTAAAGGATAGATTAATATGACCATGCAAGCTTACCAAGACTTAATAAAAAATGATTACAAATATGGTTTTGTTACATCTATTGAAGTTGATCAGGCTCCAAAAGGTCTTAATGAAGATATTATTCGTTTTATTTCTCAAAAAAAGAATGAACCAGCTTTTATGTTAGACTTTCGTCTACGATCTTACCATCAATGGCTAAAGAAAACCGAACCTCATTGGGCCAATTTAGACTACCTTCCTCTGGACTATCAAAATATTCGTTATTATTCAGCTCCTAAGGATATCAAGGTAGGACAAAAGATTAATGATAAAACCAAAGTTGGACGAGAGGTAATAAATACATTTAATAGATTAGGTATCCCAGTAGAAGAAGATAAACGGTTATCCAATATTGCTGTTGAAGCGGTATTCGATAGTGTTTCGGTCAATACAACTCATCAAAAACAACTTAAAAATTTAGGAATCATATTCTGTTCAATATCCGAAGCTATCATAAATTATCCAGATCTAATTAAAAAATATTTAGGATCGGTAGTTCCTCCCCAAGATAATTTTTTTGCTGCCCTCAACTCAGCCGTATTCAGCGATGGAACCTTTGTCTATATACCCAAAGGAGTGAATTGTCCGATAGATCTTTCTACTTATTTTCGCATCAATTCATTAGATACCGGTCAATTTGAACGAACATTAATAATTGCCGATGAAGGTAGTTCCGTTAACTACATTGAAGGATGCACAGCTCCTGCCAGATCTACAACCCAATTGCATGCGGCAGTTGTAGAATTGATTGCTCTTGATAACGCCGAAATTAAATATTCTACCGTACAAAATTGGTATGGTGGAAATGATGAAGGAAAAGGCGGTATTTATAACTTTGTCACCAAACGTGGTAAATGCCTCGGCAAAAATTCCCAAATTAGCTGGGCTCAAGTTGAAGTTGGTTCTTCTGTTACCTGGAAATATCCCAGCTGTATCTTAGTGGGTGATAATTCAGTTGGTAAATTTTATTCGGTAGCTATCACCAATAAAAAAATGCAAGCGGATACTGGTACCAAAATGATCCATATAGGTAAAAACACTAAGAGTACTATTATTTCCAAAGGTATTTCCGCTGACTCTTCCAAAAATAGTTATCGGGGAATGGTTGTAATGAATGAATCGGCTCAAAACGGACGTAACTTTTCTGTATGCGATTCAATGTTGATTGGCAACCAGTGCCAAGCCAATACCTACCCCCGAATCGAAGTAAAGAATTTAACCGCTGTAGCCAATCATGAGGCATCCACCTCCAAAATTGACGCTGATCAATTATTTTACTTACAATCTAGAGGTATAGACGAACAAACATCTGTTAATATGATTGTTTGCGGATTTTGCGATGAGGTCTTTCGTGAGCTACCTCTAGAATTTGCCGTTGAAGCCAAAAAACTTTTAGAAATGAGACTAACTAATTCAGTAGGATAATTATGCTAAAGATAAACAACTTACACGCAATAGCCTATGATAGTGATATTCTAAAGGGAGTTAACCTAAATGTTAAACCCGGTGAAGTCCATGCTATTATGGGACCTAACGGTTCCGGCAAAAGCACTTTATCTAAAGTTATCGCCGGTCACCCTGATTATCAGATAACTCAAGGAAATATTGAATATCGACCCGGCTACAAGAACAACTCAAATAATTCGGATGATTCCAATAATTCGGATAATTCAGATAATACAAAAAACTCAATCGATTTACTAACAAAGGAACCATACTTACGAGCTCGTGAAGGGGTTTTTATTGCTTTCCAATATCCAACCGAAATTCCAGGGGTTCAGAACTCAGTTTTTTTACGAGAAGCTTACAACTCCCTTCGAAAACATCGAAACCAGGATTTATTAGATCCATTTGATTTTGATGAATTGTTACAAGAAAAAATGAAACTTTTACAGGTAGACTCTTCCTTCGCTACTCGATCTTTAAATGTAGATTTTTCGGGAGGAGAAAAAAAACGAAATGAAATGCTCCAAATGTTGGTATTGGAGCCCAGTCTAGCCGTTTTAGACGAAACCGATTCCGGGTTGGATGTAGACTCAATGCGCATTATTGCCCAAGGAGTTAATCAGTTTAAGAGCATTAATCGCTCTATCATTTTAGTTACCCATTACCAAAGATTACTCGAATATATCGTTCCTGATTGGGTACATATTTTACATGATGGAAAAATTGTCCAAAGCGGTGATTATACCTTGGCTCTGGACATTGAGAAAGATGGCTATGAACAATTTATTAGATAAAAAATTTATTCAAAAGGCAATTAACCTCGTTTTTGATAACGGAAGGTTTAATGCCGAAAATATGAATCAATGTAATATTCCAGCAGGTTTATCCATCAGTACGACAGACACTGGTGATGTATTGTTTGAAGTAGCTTCTCACCACAAGATTCAACCTATTATTCATATCTTGAATATAATCCCTGATGATTGTACAGATAATTTTGAAAATGGTAGCCATACTACTCTCCCCCTCAAAACCTTTATATTTAATGAACATTGCCAAGCTAATATCGTAGAATCTTGTTTTTCTATACCTGCTCAATCACACGCGCCAACCAAATCAATTTCCAACAATAAGATAAAAGTAAACAATCAAATAAAAGTGAATACTGAAACAAAGATTCTTATTAATAAAGGCGCCCAGATTACTCATTATAAATTACAAGATAATTCTATTTCATCCGAACTTAATTGGCACCACAATTTTGAATTAGATCATGACTCAGAACTAACCAGTTATTTTATTGCTTCAGGTGGACAATCTTCCCATCATCAATTTCAATACCGATTAAAAGGACGCAATTCATGTTCTTCGATTTATGGTTTATACGCAGCTTCTAAGAACCAACGAATGGATATCTCAACTATTATAACTCATGAACAACCAAGGTCAGTCAGTAATCAATTATACAAGGGAATATTTGATGATAAATCTAAAGCAATATTCCATGGTAATATTAATGTTCACCCGCAAGCTCAAAATACTGTAGCTAATCAGTCAAATAAGAACCTACTTTTGAGTGACAAAACCAAAATACAAACCAAACCAGAATTGGAAATCAGCGCTGATGATGTTAAATGCTCACATGGAGCAACAACTGGGCAGTTAAACCCTGACGAACTCTTTTATCTAAAAAGTAGGGGAATTGATCAAAAAGATGCTCGGAAATTGATTTGTATGGGATTTATGCAAGAAATTCTACAAAAGATAAAAGCACCAGAAATCGCTAAATACGCAGTCGACTTGCTATCTCAGAATGTTGATTCATTATCATCAAAAACACCAAATATGGATTTTAAATCAACAAACATATAAAATAAGGAGTTTATGTGAATATTGACATTGGCGAAATTGACAAAATTAGAAACGATTTTCCAATACTAAAAAGGGAAATCCATGGTCATCCGCTTGTTTATTTAGATAACGCGGCTACTACTTTAAAGCCTAAAAGTGTTATTAATGCTATATCCAGACACTATGGGTGGGAAAGTGCCAATATACATCGTGGAGGCTATTACCTTAGTGAGCAAGCAACTGAAGATTACGAGCAAGTCAGAAAACAGGTCAAACGATTAATAAACGCTCATAATGAACATCAAATTGTTTTTACCAGCGGTACAACTGACGCAATTAATTTAGTAGCAAAAAGCTATGGCAGCACTATGATCAAAGAAAACGATGAAATCATAATCTCCCAAATGGAGCATCATGCCAATATAGTTCCTTGGCACCTCTTAAAAGATAAAGTAGGTTGTAAAATAAAGGTTCTTCCTCTTAATGAAGATGGAACATTAAACATAGAAAGTTTACCTGATCTAATAACTCCTAAAACCAAGTTAATTGCCGTAGTTCATATATCTAATTCTCTAGGTATCATCAATCCAGTCAGTGATATAGTAAAGATCGCTCGTCAACACCAAGTTCCAGTATTAATCGATGGAGCTCAAGCGATTGCTAACCAAAAAGTCGATGTCACCCAATTAGATTGTGATTTTTATGTATTCTCAGCTCACAAAATGTTTGGTCCAACTGGAGTTGGTGTTCTGTATGCCAAAGAAGAAATTTTAGAGAAAATGCCACCAGTACAAGGAGGAGGAGGAGGCATCGTCCAAGAAGTTACCATGGAAAAAACAACTTTCCAATACGCTCCACATAAATTTGAACCAGGAACCCCTAATATAGGTGGTGTTATTGGATTCGGAGCGGCAATTGATTATTTAAGTCGATGGAAAACATACATAGGATATTGGGAAATGGATCTATTACCCAGATACAAAGAATCTTTAATGCAGCACGCAAGTGAACGATTATTGGAAATTCCTGGTTTGAAGATTATCGGTTCAAATCAACCCAAAGCTCCTATCATATCTTTTGTCATGAAAAATATTCATCCACATGATATAGGAACAATATTAGATAGA
>CAZJDM010000128.1:0-12394 GCA_964544765.1 uncultured bacterium | reverse complement strand
GTGCTCCTAAAATCGTCGTAAAAAAGAAAGAAATTAGAGTTTAATACTATAATGATAATCAAGAAGATGAAACAAATGAAAATAAAGAAAAGCAAGAACAAATCTACACTTGCTTATGCCAACTGATCCGTCTCCAGGCCAACTTTGATATAAAAACTGATCATGGCAAATATTACACCCACCTTATTCGCTTGGATAAAAAAAATACAAGCACCTATACTTACATCGAAATTCAGCACGCTCTTATGTTGGCTGAAATTTCCTTATTAGGTCTTCTACACGCTCAAAATAGACTTTTAGAAATGCTTAATAACTCTAAGATATCAATCATGGATAAAAATTTATTGTTGTATGATTTTTTGGAAGAAGCGCTTATTAGAGGAAAAAATCCGTTTACCTTTGTCCTAACATTAGTTTAAATCATCTGGAAGATCAGCGGGATCATCACTTGACATAGTATCCTTGACTTCTCCAGGATCATCCAGAGATAAATCACTTCCAACATCCCCAGAGCTTCCTCCATATAAATCATCTGAAGTAATTCCAGGAGCTTCACCGGAAAAATCATTTGTTACAGTTCCCAGCCCCTTATCAAGAGGTTCTACTTCCACAGGTTCAGCCGCATGTTCCGCAAGTTCTTCCTTACTCTTTTTAAAAGTAAAGTACCATGTTGCTCCAATTGTTAGCAAAATAACCAAAACAAAAGGTAGTGCCTTACCAAACAATGTTGGCCTGGAAGGAGCTTCTCCTTCAAAAACCATATCAACTAAATAAGGATAAGCGGCATTAAAATTGTCTTCAAAAGTAGCTTCCATATCGGTAAAGGTAACTTGATAAGTTCTATTTTCGCCTGACATAATGAGATGAGCCTGTAAAATATTGGTAGCGGGTAACGGAAAACGGGCATAAATCAGCATTGCATCACGCCCCGATTTTACAGTTATTATTGATTCTTGCATAATTTCATACTTACCGGGAATTCCATAAACTTCTTCATACTGAAGCTTTATCTTATATGAATTGGCAGCCGCTTTAGGGTCATAAAAAGAATCTTTATCGATAGGAGTGGAACGAGCAAAGGTCAGGATACTTAAATAAGGGCGATATCTTAAACTACCTTTTTTTACTTCCTTGTGATACCTAAACATCGCGGAAGTACCAGTAGGTGGAGGCTCAACTAGATAACCATCCGGCACCCTTATTTTAAATCCCTTCACATTATGAACATACCAACCATCCTGAACAAAATAATCTGAATTAGTTGATGATGAAGGAGAAGAAGATGATGATGAATTGTTTACCTTACTTTCTTGCGCCCAAAGAAGTTGGTAGCAAAATATCCCTAAAAAGCTTAGGATTATAAATATAAAATGAAAATAATGAACAAACACCCTATTTGAAGATTGAGGAATCCTGTTTATTTGCATACTAATTGCTCCTTTAATCATTGTGATATAACATAATGATATTCGAGATTTTTAATTTGGTAAAGGGTAAACACGTAAAGGTAAACACTATGATTAGTTACATGAATCTAATGTTAGTAATAACCGTATTGTTTATAACCATTGCAAGTTGTGATCCTAGCGTAGACGATAACAAACCACCAGATAAGAATGATCCAACAGTTAATACTAATGTCAATAATGGAGGAACAACAAGCGCAAATGAAAAAAAGGAACTAACCTTACCCAGTATCTACTCAAATATTTACAGTCAAATAAATGTTTATTCAATATTCACCCAATCTGGTGAATACACTAACATGCCGTATTTTATCCCTGTAAATCCTGGTTTTGAGCCAATTGGAATCGCCAGTCCAGCTTTCTTATTTGATAATCAAGTATTTGCCTTTAAACAAATTACCCCTGAAGTAGAGGAAGAAGAAGAAGAAGAAATACTTTGGCAATTTTATATTAAAAAGAAAGATGCAGATACCAATCAGATTACCATTGATATTGACGGAACTCTGGCAAGTTATGAAAAAGAATTAAAGTCAAAACCTACCTTTACCAAGGAATATCCCTCCGACGATCCTAGCCAGCCCTGTAAACTGGTATATACTAACGATGTTCCTGAATTCATACTGGAGGGAAAAAATCTAATTTTAAAACTAAATCACACTATAACTAGCGACCAGTGCGGCAATGGTAAAAGAGAAAGTTATTTTGTTTTTATACCAGAAACATCTTCTGCAATACCTGAAGTAGATAATCCTAGTAAGGAAGGATTCGATAATCTTGATTTGTTTTTCAGAAATTTTAGCGTTCCCGACAATTCATACCAAGTCCCAAATATACTGGTATTGAATACTATCGAACCTATCACTTTTTATCTAAGTACCAAGTTTCCATCTGAATATAAATCAAATGTCCAAGCTGCTTTTGATGTATATAATACTTTTTTTAGGGAAAATGACATTTCCAACAATGATGACCTTTTTATTTTATCCGCTGAAAGATCTGAATTTAAAGTAACCGATCTTAACAAAAACATCATCTATTGGAACGAAGAAATATACCTATTAGACAATGATAAAGATCCTAACTTTTCAGCATTAGCTGTGGGTAGAACTATACATGATTTAATTTCGGGATACGGAATTCGTAGCATTGTATCTTTAAACGCCCAATCTTTTGATTCTCTAAAAGATTTTCTAAAGACCCAAAATTTAGTAAATCTAAACTCAAGTACCGAAGAAAATTCAAAAACCAAAGAAGACTTAATTGAAGATCAAGTAAACGATTTAATGGTAGCCGTATTGATTCATGAACTGGGCCATGTTTTAGGGTTACGACATAACTTTCATGGTTGCAGATATGAACCTCCTTCCATTATGGATTATTATATAATGGGAGAAGATCCGTTAGAACTGGGTTCATATGACCAAGAAGTTCTTAAATATGGCTATTTAGATGATTACGTTCTTAAACCAAAGCAAATTCCCTATCATTGCACCGAACAAGACACTTCAGCCTCAGAAACCAATGAGGATATTAATGAAGATATTAAAAATTGTAAAAGTAGCCTTCCCAGTACGGCTAACGATCGATGTTTTATTTTTGGTCAAGAAGTTAGTCTCAGTTTACTAGGTCCACCCATAAAAAAATCTAAACTACCAACTAGAAATTGCCAATTGAAACAAATTAAACAACAGACCCATAATTTTGAGAAAAAATTTCATTCAATAATTAGAGAAGTTTATCAATTATCGCTGTAACTTGCTAATAAGTGCCTATACCTCTGATAGGATACCTCTGACATGATATCTATGATAACCATATTCATTTGACTAAAGACTGGATTTCCTTCATTTCATGTTGGGACAAGTGCCGAATAAGCGCTTCATCGACTACTTGATATTCTGTTTGAGAGATCGACATCAGTAAATAAATATTAAAATACAATCTAATCTGACTAGCAGAAGTTATTCTTACTCTTTGCCAATATACATCATTTTCCTTCAAAGAATCTAATTGGATGAGATCAACGACCTTTATCCAAATTTGATTTAAATTCTTCAAAACTGTTGCATAAGTTAAATCACTTTCTCTCAATTTTTTAATATATTTTTCTAATGTTCGATTCTTTAGATCTTTGATAATATTATCTCTTAGTTTCCGCTTGGCGATTTCAATTCCATGTAACTGCTTATAAACTATTCGTTGTCGCAAAGTAAAATATACCCTTCCATCCTTTTCCTTTCTGTTCCATAATAACCACTCAGGATCTACCTCAGCTGATTTTTCAATAATAGTTTCCTCTCCTAAATAAGAAGAAACGCAATTAGTCAAATTTAGTGAACCTATTAATAATACTAATAATAAGAACAACAAGACAAATCGATTTTTTTTAATTGAACTGGAAATCATGGTTTTCTATTAGCACTTACAGCTTTTGCAATTTTGGGCATTGGTTCTCCTCGGGCAGCAAAATAATGCTGGTATTTTTCTTTGACCAATCCTAGAATATATGGATTATTTAGGCAAATGATTTTTATAAATTCAAGGTCATCAATATCTGAGGGTTTAATCAAGCCTTTGGTTTTGCTAGATTCTAATTCATCCACCTTCTTACTAACTTTATTTATATCCTTCAATTTGTCAGCCATATATATTTCCTTTCTTAATACGTTTATCGACAGAAAAATAAAATATTTAACCCATAATTTATTATTTGTTAGTAGGTGTTATTTTGTGATCTCTTAATCACAAAAAAATATTTACTTTAAAAAATTTTAATATTTCTACCCATTGAAATCAACATCTTACGTTTACCAATTATTATATTTTTAAAAATTATAGAATTAATTACGATACAGAATAATGAAAAACAGAAGGAGAAATAAATATGAAGATTCTAATTTTTCTTATAACTTTTCTGATTATTTTTAGTTGTGATAGAAAAGAGTCGGTAAAAAAAACGACTCCCACAAAACCCAAAACGAAATTAACCTCACCCGATGCGTCAAAATCAACCGAATCATCCACGCCAGATGAAACAGAATCTCCTGCGCCAGAAGATGAAACAGAATCTCCTGCGCCAGAAGATGAAACAGAAGAAATCTCTGATAGAAATCAAGTTACAGACAATACCCCGCCTATACCTGGAAATTCTGGAAAGGTTGAGATCGCCAATTCAACACCGTATTCAATTCAATTAAATTGGAGCAAAGCGTCTGATAATATCACGTCCGAGGAAGACCTACGATACAAAGTTTTCTATTCAGAAGAATCAGCAGACCATACAACAGAAAATATCATAGAACAAGGAACACCAGTTTCAGAAAATTTTCAGACAAATATTAATACTATTGAAATAACAAATTTATCTATAGATACAGAATATTATTTTTATTTACTAGTAATGGATATGCAATATAACATAGCTATGTATAATATTGTCATTGGATCTACACTTAAAGCCGTTGAACAAGTTACCACGGTGAATGATCTCTGTACTTGTACCATTTTTCAAGACAAATGTTTTTTCTATGTAGACGACACATGGGATAGTTACCTCAAATATTGGGATGGGGGCAGTCATGTAGATACAATTAAAAGATTTGTCAAAAATGGACAAACAGCACTATCAACTATTATTGTAAAATACGGATCAAAACTCTATTTTTCAGCTGAAGATGCAGGAGAAGATGGGAAAGGAATTGAATTATATTCATATGATGGAACAAATATTATTATTGCTGCTGACCTAAATACAAACGGATCATCATTTCCTCATTATATGACAGTAATAGATAATAATCTTTATTTTTCTGCAACTGACGGCAGTAAGGGACGAGAAGTATGGAAATACGATGGAACCAATTTTCAACAATACGATGTCGCAACGGGAAGTTCAGGTTCTAATCCGGTTCGATTTAAAAGTTTAAACTCAGTCGTTTATTTCACAACTAATAGACCTCATAGTTCTACCGTACCTGATTCCCTTTATAAAATAGTTAATGGGACCACCTCGTTAGTTAGAGAAGACATTGATTGGACGTATCTAAAAATTTTCAATAATCTCCTCTTCTTTAGAAAAAATAATAGCAATAATTTCTTCTATGATGGAACAATCATTACCATTTTCACAAAATTAAATAATTTGGTAGTTGATGAGAAATCATTTTTTTCAGGACATGAGTATAAAGGAAAATGGTATTTTATGGCTGCCGATACAGATCATGGTAAGGAAATTTGGATATTTGATGGCAACAATATATCCTTGGGTTTTGATATAAATCCCGGAACAAATAGTTCGTCTCCTGGCTTTTTAGGTGTTCTAAATGATAGATTATATTTTGCCTCGAGAACAGAGGAACTAGGAAGGGAATTATGGGAATATGACGGAACCGGACAGCCTAGAGCATATGATTTAAAAGATGGCACATTACCATCCACTCCTAGTTGTTTATTTTCCTATAAAAATAATACTTATATTAAACTGGAAAATAAAATAAACAAGTTTTGGAGATAAAGTCGTTTCATTTGGACCGACTAAGTAGATATGATAAAGCAGTTTGCCTAGAACTACTATCAACATTTTTTACGGCCATAGCCAAGGCTTTTCTGGTTCCCAGAAAAATAGCCAACTTTTTAGCTCTAGTAAGACCCGTATAGATAAGATTTCTATAGAGCATTTTGAAATGTTGAGTCATAGTAGGGATAATAACTATATCAAACTCACTGCCTTGAGATTTATGGATAGTAATAGCATAGGCCAGATTAACTTCTGACAATGATTCTCGCTTGTAAGTAACAGTTTTATCCTGATTTCCAATAGTAAAATTAACAACCATTTCCATTTGTTCATTATCAACAGCTGTAATTATTCCAATATCTCCGTTATATACTCCCAGGTCGTAGTTATTTCTTTTTTGAATGATTCTGTCTCCAATACGAAAAATCTTTTCACCTATACGTATTTGTCCTCTTCCTGACTGTGAAGGATTTATACATTCCTGTATTAAATTATTCAAAGAGACTGTACCTAAACTGCCTTTAGTCATAGGAGATAAGATTTGGATTTCCAATTTAGGATCTAAATATTGAGGAATTACCGATGTATATAGTTTTTTTATCATATCAGTCGCACACAAGCCAAAGTTTAAAGTGGACCATGGATGAACCTTTTTCACTACACTTTTTAATTCATCTACATATGTTTCCGATTTCAATAACTGATCCACATCGACATAATTAAATTTATCAGGTTTCAAGAAATCCTCAGAAGTTGTGGTAGGGGAATCTGCTACCCGTTTCATCTTAGAAATGAATTTTAATTGCTCTATAGTAGCTTCTTCGGAATCGATAAACATACAATCATTCTTTTGTTTCCATAATTTTGGATTACGAAAAGGAGTATCAATTAATGGAAATTTTCCAGCATTTATCTCATGAGCATAACGTATTATATCAGATTGGGCCGCCTGCCTAAATACTTTGGTTAAACGATAGGTAGTTAGTTGATTGGAACCAATTATATCTTTTAGCACATTACCGGCTCCAACCGAAGGTAATTGATCGGCATCTCCAATAAACAACACTTGAGCATGCATGGGAACCGCTTTTAACAAGCTGGCTGTTAATGATATATCCAACATTGAGCATTCATCAATAACTAAATAATCAGTATCCAGTGGTTCTTCATCATTTTTTTTAAACCCTCCGGTTGCTGGATCCCATTTAAGCAGACGATGTATGGTTTTAGCTTCCAGTCCAATGACTTCCATCATCCTTTGAGCCGCTCTACCAGTGGGGGCCGCTAAGGTGACTTTTCTACCCATAGCCAGTAATAATTTAACTAGGGCCTGGGTAGTAGTAGTTTTTCCACAGCCAGGTCCACCGGTTAGTACTGAAAAGCTGCATGGTAGAATACCTAAAATACTTTCTTTTTGTTCGGAACTTAAGAATACACGCTTAGCTTCACAGAATTTATTGATCCAGCCTATTACCCGGTTGTGATCTATTTTAAGTTTGTTTTTCCGTTTATTTAGCGCATCAGAGACATATTTCTCGTCAAAGAACAAAGAACGAGAATAATAACATTTTTGTAGCAAGGAACCCTGAGGGCTGGGTATTTGGTTATCACTAATTTGGTTAGCCGGCAGTTCTCTGACCGCTATTAATTTATTTTGCTCTAATACAATTAAATACTCATCTACCTTTGAGGTAATATCCATTTGTAATAGTTGATTACATCGTTCAATAACTTGATTTTTAGTTAAATAACAATGTCCCTCCTCACAACTGGCCGCTAAAATATGTTTTATACTCGCAATTATCCTCTTTTCTGAATGGGGTTCTATCCCAATACTCAAAGCAACCTTATCAGCCGAAAAAAAACCGATCCCATAGATATCATTGGCCAGACAATATGGATTATCAGTTACTTTGGAAATGGAACTGGCACCATACATTTTATAAATCTTAACCGCAAATAAAGTACTGATCCCATGTGACTGTAAAAAGATCATTACATTACGTATTTCTTTGTGTTCTTGCCATGCATCACGAATCGTCTGCAATTTCTTCTGCGCAATACCCGGTACCTCGGTTATTCGTTCAATTTGCTCTTCAAAAACGGTTAAGGTATCCTTACCAAAATGCTTTACTAATCGTTTGGCGGTCTTAGGACCAACGCCGAAAATAAGACCAGAACCTAAATACTTCTCTAAACCAGCACTTGATGCCGGTTTTTTTTCCACTGCTTTATTGGCTTTAAACTGTTCCCCAAATTTAGGGTGTCTAACCCAAGATCCGTAGAAATCAATAGTTGCTCCTGCAAACACCTTTGTCTGATGTATGGTTACTGTAACTTTTTCATAGTTACTATTAAACGGAGTAACTTTTAATACGCTCCATCCGGTTTCATCGCTATGAAAGGTAACCCGGTGTACAATACCAGATAATTTTTCTAGAGTCTGATGGTGATAAATAACATCTTTCATAAATCATGATCCTAGTTGGTTGCAAAACTTTTGACAACAGAAAAGTCCTCAGTCTTCAGAGAAATTACCTTTAGCTGAAAACGGAAAACTGATACCTGAAGGCTTCGGGCGAAGTCCGCTTTATGATATATTTATAATCTAATATATAATAATATAAAATATGGAAAAAAGCTAAAAATCAAAATTACAGTAAAGGAGATCTAAATGTATGACTATTTCGTTCACCTAAACCCCATCTACCAAGCTTTACTAGCGACTCTTTTCACCTGGTTTGTTACCGCTTTAGGAGCTAGTGGAGTTTTCTTTTTAAAAGATGTTAGCCAGAAAGTTTTAGATAGTATGCTGGGGTTTGCGGCCGGGGTTATGATCGCGGCCAGTTATTGGTCTTTATTGGCTCCAGCTATTGAAATGTCCGAAAATCTAAGCGTTCCCATATGGTTTCCGGCTTGTATTGGTTTCTTATCAGGTGGTGTAGTTTTATATATTACTGATAAATTATTACCCCACTTGCACCTTTATCTCCCAACTGAACAATCAGAAGGAATTAAAACTAATTGGCAACGAAGCATTCTACTAGTTTTAGCTATTACTTTACACAACATTCCAGAAGGATTAGCGGTGGGTGTGGCCTTTGGGGCAGCCGCCCTTAATTTTCCCTCTGCAAGTTTAGGAGGTGCCATTGCTTTAGCAATTGGTATCGGAATTCAAAATTTTCCCGAAGGATTTGCCGTCTCCGGTCCTCTGAGACGTGAGGGTATGTCCCGGTTCAAATGTTTTTGGTACGGACAACTTTCCGGTGTGGTAGAACCGATTGCCGGTATTTTAGGCGCGGCCCTAGTCATCATTGCTGAGCCAATATTACCTTATGCTTTGAGTTTTGCCGCTGGTGCTATGATTTTTGTTGTCATTGAGGAGTTGATTCCAGAATCACAACATGGAGGAAATACGGATATCGCAACCGTGGCTACCATGATTGGTTTTACCTTAATGATGGCTCTAGATGTAGCTCTAGGTTAAGTTAGGTTAGGCTAGGTTAGACTACTTCATAGAAATATTATTTCGCGTAAATCTACGCCAAAAGTTTTTTCGGGTGAAATGTAATCAACACCAATGATAGATCCTCGAATAATAAAACTCCGACCCACTGTTGGAGTTTTAAACATTTGACCCAAACCCTTAATAATTACATCATCAAATTTCAAGTCATTTACGGTCTTACCTCCGTACCCACTCTGACTATAAATAATAGGTTTAAGTTCCTCAGAATATTGATCAGCGCCACTATATGAATTATTATCGGTCATTAAAAAGATAGCATCTGTTCTATCACACTGTTTAATAGTTAGCTCAAGACCATAAAGAGGCATCCTATCTTGAGTTATAACCCCTAATTGTTTGGGTTTTATCTCAGCCATTGAATATGACAATATTTTTATAGGATTACATTCCTCAGATGGGCCTCCCAAACTACAACCACCTACATTTAATACCGATAAAGGGCATACCCGGCCATTTTGTATATTAATACAGAACTGACCACTTATCTCGTACCCCATATCCGAACACTTTTTCTTATCTTCAATAACAGTAGAATCAAGCTGACATTCACCGCGAATATAGGACCATTCCTCGCATTTTACCGAAGCTTGATTAGTTGCTCCCACTAATTGATCACCATACCCACGTACATCACACTTGGACTGGACCACCAAATTAAGGCCATAAATATATCCTTTTTGGTAACAAGCATTGCCCTCAATTTGTTCTGTTTGTGTTTTAATATCCTCGATTTCGACTTTTGCATCTTTACACTTTGGGAAAATAGCAAAGACTGATTTTGCGTTAGAAATACCCGTTACTTTACTCACAACATAAGTGGTGTCTAAGTCATTACATGTTGTATCCCTAGCAATAGGAATTACAGGTCTATGATCAATGGCTCTATACGCAACTTCTTGTTTATCTGTTGCTTTCGGGACTATCCTGGGCCGACATTGTTCATTTAATTTATCGATCAAAGAAATAGAATAGGCGACTTTAAAGCATTGATCACTAATTTCATTCAAATTATCTAATATAGTCTTTTCGGTTGATTTACACGTTGAGAATTTCCCTGTAATTATTTTAGCTGTGCTTTCACCAGCGTGCCATCCCGCCTCATATTGAGTAGTACTCCTACAATCAGTCTCATAGGTAAGATTTAAAGCATTATTTTGATAACTGCCTCCTTCCAGCACAGAGGATAAATCTAATAACGTATCTACAACATATAAAGTTGAAGCGGGTTGAGTATCTGTTTGCCCTTTATTGCCTCGACTACATGAACATAAAGTAAACACACTAAACAAATATATTATAAAAAATCGTCTCATTACTATTATCTCCTAGTAATTATATAAATATTATAAAAAAATACATATCCAGACAGATAAATATAAAAATAAATTATGCCAAGATATTATATCGGAAAATCTAGTAATTTACTTGACTTAGCTTATTTCAGTAACAATATTAAACATATAGAAGTTCAATTAATTCCCATGTAATATCAATTATTAGCTAAAAAAATGAATTGAAGACTTGAAACACATAAAAAAATGTTCTAGAAAGAATTATAAGGTATGAATGGTTTTGTTTTACTATCAACAGGGCATTAGAGATGGTTTCGTTCGCATACAGAGTCATCAGAAGAGCCAGGAGAAGAGGTATAACCATTACCATATCTATGGATAATGATGTATGCGTGTCTGTCCCTAAATCTGTAACTAACGAAGAAATAGAAGAAATTCTTGCCCAAAAACAACCCTGGATAGAAAAAACATTCAAAGAGCATCTCAAAAACATTCGTCATCGCAAACCAACATCCTTTTTAGCTGGAGAAAAAGTATCTTTTCTGGGAGATCTTTACACCTTAAAATGGAAAACTGATAAACAACCTGAAGTATACTTACAAGGTAAGAATTTAGTTATCTCATTACCAAATAATCTTCCCAGCCGCCAAAAGGTTTCTATGGTTCAAAAACTGGTATACAATTGGTATATCAGCGTAGCCGATCAGGTCATCAGAGAACGGTTACCCATTTATTGCCAAAAATTGGGTGTTAAACCTAACAAAATAAGTATCAAAGATATGAAAACCAGATGGGCCAGTTGTTCTTCATTGAAAAATCTATCTTTTTGCTGGCGCATTGTTAAAGCACCTCTCCAAGTAGTAGACTATGTAATAGTACACGAGTTGTGTCATATAAGGCACCTCAATCATTCTCAAAATTTTTGGCGACTTGTAGAGAAAACCTTCCCTAATTATCAACTATATAAAAGCTGGTTAGGCAAAAACGAAGCTTCCTTTGCTCCCTGATGTATATTCACTAGATAAGACAACTTGAAAATAAGTGCCGATGATGTTCGTTACCAAATCTTGTCCAATTTAAGCTAATAAGTCGCGATACTGGTTTCTTGTTTCTGGATGCTGGATTCTGGATGCTGGATGCTGGATGCTGGATGCTGGATGCTGGATGCTGGTTTTTTTCCTCTACCAAACAATCATTAAATTAATTTCCATTTATGCCGATCAAATAAGTATAGTGAACCCATAATTTAAAAAATAGGTGTAATATGTACGATTATTATAAGCAATTAATATTATTGTCTTTAATCTCATCTCTACTATTTATTAATAGTTGTAAACGCCGGGCAGATATACCAACTAGTGATTCTAAACAATTAATAAGCGCTGCTGATCCGGCAAGTTTTAAAACTAACATATTAAAATTATTAGAAAATTATCATAGTAAAAGAAAAGGTGAAGTTATCTATGGACAAATAAAAATCCTAGAAGATAATACTTTTGGAGAAGCGATAGATTTTGTGACCGGAGAAACTAGGGATTTTTTGAGACTGTCCCACCTTTTGCATAACTCCTGAAAAATTAAAAACTTCCAA
>CAZJDM010000127.1:0-12921 GCA_964544765.1 uncultured bacterium | reverse complement strand
GTCAACCAGATTATACGTTAAAAAGGCAATAAGTATGTTGACACTACAGTTAGAAGCGATTGAATTTGCTTTTGATTATTTTTTGTACTCTGATTACTCAAAATAACTTCCCCAATATAGGCAGGAGGGTGTAGGTTAAGTGCATTACGGTCAAACAGAGTTTTAAATATTTTTTTGCTCTCCTCATTTGCGCTGGGGATAGTGCCTATTCCCATCAACCGTGGATATCTCCTGTAACGACGTTTATGATGGGTCTCTCCATTGATTTTTGTAAAGAATGGAGATATTAGACAAATGATTCGGTCTAGTGCTTTCTTAAGTTCTGAAGAATAACCGCCAAAAGTAACCGGTGTATAAAGAATCGACAAATCGCTTTGAATAAATTGTTCAGCTATCTCACGTCCACCATCGTCGAACTTACAGATACCGGGAGTTTTTATCCAGCACTCAAAACAGCCTGAACAGTGAGCTATCTTCATATCACAGAGAGTAAATGTTTGTACTTCCCATCCGATAGTGGTGAGTTCGTCAACAATGATTTTATGGACACTGTCCTCAGAGGAGCGATCTTTTCTTGCGCCATTTAGAATTACTGCTTTCAATTTTGTTCCTTTTGCTTACCGTATATGCTTATATAAACAAACTTTTAATAAATCAATGTTATTTTATCATTTTAAAATAGAAGACTCCAATACATTTTTAAGAGAAAAATCTGTACGAATCTGTACGAATCTGTACGACAAGGTAACCTTTCATGGACTTTAATGACCCTTAGTAGACCATTACCCAACAGCGGTAAATTTTTGAAATTAATTAATAAACGTGTTGTTTTGCTGATTTAGAGAGGAGACAGGCTTTGTTTTCAAGCCCTCTATTATTTAATTCAGAGCATTGGTCTGGATCTTTAATAGGAGGTTTTTTCTTAGTATTACTGTGGGTGGTACTAAATGCCGGTGTTGATAAAGATACTAAAAAGAGATAAATTAAGAGGTTTATAATTACCAAAAATTGTGCGATGGAAACTGTGGGTAAATAATTTTTAGTATTTAAATTAAATATTATCTCAATATCAATTTGTTAGATGTATTTTACCACAGTTTTCAGCGTACAATATAAGGAAGGGCTTTTATATGGATTCAGAATTTAATGGTGAAGAAATAGTTGAAATCCCTATCGATGGGACCTTAGATCTTCATATATTTAATCCTAAAGAAGTAAAAGATCTTGTCCCTGAATATATAGAAGCTTGTCGGAACCGAGGTATTTACAATATAAGAATTATTCATGGTAAAGGTACAGGGACTTTAAGACGAACAGTACATTCTATTTTAAAAAGATTACCACTAGTTGATTCATTTAGAGTTGCTGATGAAAGAGGTGGAGGATGGGGAGCTACTTTAGTGGATTTGAAGAAATGAATTGTACGCTGGGAACTGTGGTAGATTCTACTTATCAATTGTATAAATAAGATAAAAATATTTTATAATCCTAAAGATTGAAGGGTATTAACTTGATTATTTAATTTTATGCAAGGCCCACCTGTTATGCCATTTATGCTATCTTCACTCACTGCTGGAGGTGATTTGTATAGTCTGGTAAAAATTGGTAATTTTTCAATTGAATCCAATACACTTTGAATTAAACCAATTCTTTGTTGATAATATTCAGCATCGCTTCTAACAAATACTTCATTCATATTGGTCATCGATCCAGACAAAGCATAAGACTGTCCACCTGGAATTTTCCACATGTCCATCCTATCACTTAATCCAGTAAAGTTATGATTAAAGACAGTAATAATACGTGCGGATTTAGCGGGATTAAAAGCATATGCCAAATGAGCTAATCCTGTGTCTGCTGTAATAATTGCATCTGCATGCATAGCAATAGTACCCAGGAGCCCTATTTCTTGAGCATTTTTTTCTAGAATAGTAAATCGATATTTTCTCCTTAAACTATCAACTTGATGCTTAAATGAATTAATAGCGGTTTGATTTTGATAAGGATCTTCTGTAATGACTAATCTATCTAGATTATTTAAAACAATAGTCGATGATTGGCTATATTTCTCACAAATAGCCTCTAATAATTCTAGCGCCAGTCCAGAATCAACAACAACAGTTGACTGCTTGCCTGTATTAAAGTTGATTAATATAACCTGCCTATCAGAATCAGAATCAGTATCATGTCTGACAATAAATTCAAAATATCTAGAAGCCATTTCAAAATGATGTGGAGGAACAAACATAATGGCCGCTTTTCTTCTAGATTGTATTAGTATTGTATCTAATTCATTAGGACTCATCAAAGGAGGGTCAAATAAATTCTCTACAAGTAATTGTAAAGCAGATTTACTAGAAAAATAATGATTACTATCTTGATTGGAATTGGTCTCTACTTGGTAAGGGTTGATTCCTGGAGAAAAACCGAATTCTATTAATTCTATAGGTTGTCTTTGTCCCCGTTGCTGTCCTGGTCTCTGTTGTTCATGTCTATATTCATGTTGTAGCTGTAGTCGTTGTTCAAGCATCCTTAAAAAAGTAAGATAATAGTTGGGTGAATTGTAAAAATCAAAATAGGAGAGAAATACATTTGTTGAACTTACTAAGCTATAGTCACCAATTCTTTCGGAAAAGAATTGGTCGACATATTCTCTTAGTACTTGGAGTACATGAGCAGTATCATAGGATTCCTCTTCTCTATTAATAAAAGGAGGTTTGCTAATTTGAATTATAATGGTATCCCTGGGAACATTAAGATCAAGGCCCTTTAAACAGGTCCATAATCTGATCTTTCTCCCTTTTAAGTGTTTTAATCTTCCGTATCTCATACTTTGACGAATTAATTCGATTGCTGGTAGATCGTAGATTAAGGCATCGCCAAGTTTTAGGGTCGGTATAATGATATCTACAAATGATTGATTGGTATAAATTACAGAACTTTTAATAAAAACATTGAATAAAAATATACCTAACCAAATATATTTTTTTAAAACATTCATTCTATTAATTTTAACTCTATTTAAGAAGATTCCATAGCTAAAATATGCAAATTTCAATTGTACGCTGGAAACTGTGGTGAAATTCATTATTATGTTAAATTACCAATGACTTATATGTTTTTAATTTTTTGCTAATAAATTACCAACTCTATAATCAATCAGTTATATAAATTTTACCACAGTTTCCAGCGCACAATTGAAATCTACATGATTCAATCACCCCTTTAATCACATAATATTACATAGCTAAATTAAATTACTAATAATTATCATACTGAGTTTCGATGATTAATTAGATTTAAATATTTAATAAAACATTAAAAAATATAGTTAAATAAGGAAGTAAAGAATGAAGAGATTGTAAAAGTAGGGAGGAAAAAATGCATAAAATTGTTGTGTTAGGTAGTAACTTTGCGGGGGTAACAGCGGCATTAGAGACAGCTCGGAAATTAAAAAAAGAGCGGATTGATTTTGGGATTACGGTAATCTCTCCTAATCCTAACTTCCTATATGTTCCCTCTCTAATTTGGGTACCTTTTGGCTTGCGAAAAGTTGAAGATATTACTTTTCCCATTGCTCCAGTTTTGGAGAAAAGAGGAATAAAATTTATCTTAGATAAAGCGACTCAAATTCATCCCAATCAAAACAGTGTTGATACAGAAAAATCAGGTTCTTTTTCCTATCATTTTTTAATTGTTGCTACTGGGGTAAATTTGAACTTTGATGATATACCAGGTTTTAATCAAGGTTATACAGAATGTATTGTGACTCCTCCACAAGCTTTAAAATCCTTTGAGGCTTTTAAACAGATTTTAATTAAACCAGGACCTATTGTTGTTGGTGCAACACAAGGAGCCAGCTGTATGGGTGCTGCTTATGAGTATTTATTTAATCTAGAAAAGCAGCTTAGGAAGCACAAAGTAAGGGATAAAGTAGAATTGACCTGGATTACTCCCGAACCATTTTTGGGTCATTTTGGTATTGGTGGAATAGTGGGCGGCAAAGCAATGTTAGAATTGTTTATGAAGATGTTTAAAATAAATTGGTTTTGTGATTCGATGATTAAAGAAATCCGACCTAATGAAATGGAACTGACCAATGGAGAAAGGTTGCCCTTCGAAATGTCCATGTTGATTCCCCCATTTATAGGTGCGGAGGTTGTTAGAAATTCCGAGGGTCTGAGCGATGATAAAGGATTTTTACCTTGCAAGGATTCATATCAGCATCATGAATTTGAGAATATTTATGCTGCAGGATTAGCTGTTCAAGTTATTGCTCCCTTTACTAATTGTGCCGCACCCTTTGGTGTGCCCAAAACTGGATTTCCTAGCGATGTGCAAGCCAAAACTGTTGCCAAAAATATCACTCATAAATTAAAGGGAAGCAGCAAAGTGGAGTTAATGCCTTTTGGTAAAATACCGGGTATTTGTATTATGGACGCAGGATCTAAAGAAGTATTAATTCTTACCAATAATCTATTCAAACCCCGTATGTTTGAATTAATGATTCCAAATGTATTTATTAATGTGGGGAAATTGCTGCTTGAGAAGTATATGCTAATCAAAAATAGATTAGGATGGTCTTGGTTACCATAGGTAATAATTGTGCGATTACGACTGTAGTCTTTTGGGTTAATAATTCTTCCACAATCAAGTTTTGATTATCGGTAATGATAAATTCACAAATCTGAGCGTCTTTTTGTAGATCTCCCAGATTAGCGTATAAATATCGGATAGCCAGATTGGTGTGAGTATATCTAGCATTTATACTTGTGATAACAATTCGAGGCATGGCCATTCCCCTTCCCCTTCCCCTTGATGTGGTTGTTTCACCAGATGAGAAAAATACCACCATTTATGGACGTAGATGATAGATGATATTAGTATTGATATGGGCATCGATATGGACATTGATATGGTCATTCACTTTGATCATGAGGAAGGGTCCCACGATAGGAACGGATGAATACAAAAGGCGTTTCTAACATAAAATTTGAGACACAGGAAGTATATATATCAGCATGTCTTTCAATCTGACGAGCCAGATAGCTTTTATCATTGCCTGTGCGCATCAAAAGTCCCCATTTTTTATTATAAAGTTCCCCCGATTTAATGACCAGAGGAGTAATCTCCTCATCTAATTTTTGTAGTTCCTCACGAATATTTTTTAACTTCTTTTGCATTAGTGATAGAGATTTTTGCATTTGAGCATTAGATTTCTTAATTTGAGCTTGAGATTTTTGTAATTCTTCAATAGATTTCTTAATTTGTATTGAGGACTTGTCTGGTGTTAAATGGTAGCCAGCTTTATATCTTTGAAGCAAAAGTTTAATTTGGGAAGCAATAAATTCCTTTTCTTTCTTTTTATTCATTAGAACATCGATTTTACTTTTCTGATCCTTAAAGCCTTCTTGGTATAATAATTCATCTTGAAGTTCTCTAATAATAAGAGCCGTGCGCCAGCGTCTAATGCTTTTAGAAACATGCACATCACTGTAAATATGATCCCCAATATACAGTATTTCAGAACCTGCAAATCCTAAAAAGTTCTCTGCTATTAATGCGTTACCCCCAAGATAGGTTTTATGGTTAGGATCTAGAGCCGTTGGGCATTCAACTAGTGTACCTTTTTCATCAATAACCTTAAAAATTGGTCTATGTCCGGAAAAAAAATCGGGTTTTTGAGCCGACACTATAATGATCTCAAACAAATCTTTCCAACTGGTACCTTTAGGTAAATATTGGTCAAAAGCATAACTCATCATAGCATTGGAATATTTATAATCCGAGTTGGTGATAAGCATTAGTTTTTTTCCAGCTTCTTTTTGATCAAGTAGAGTAATAGGTGTATCTTTATTAAGGATTACAAAACGTTTGGGGTCGGCCATAATTTCAGTTTTAAGACGTCCTTCCATGTGGGCCTCACCCAGAGCTGTTTTGACTCTATTATATAGTTCTTCATAACCCATGGCTTGCTGATTGAGCTTTTGGTTATCAAACAAGTCAACTAGATGAGCATACATATTGGTTTCAGAAATTGAAAAGAAGGTGTTTAAAAATACCCAGCGATCATCAGTTAAATCAACAATGACTTGAGAATATGTTTTGCGTTGTTGTTCAAAGGAAAGTATCTTTTTCCCATGACAAGCGAGTTTGATATAGCCAAATCTATTGGCTTTAACTATATTTCCCAGTTTTTTATCAATAATTAGACCGCGTACAACAAAGGAAGGATCAAAAGTGGCTTTCTCAACCGGCCAACTCATTTCCAGAAACTTATCCTTTAAGTAATCAAAGGCCCTTTTTTCCCAAACTTCTACTGAATAATGAATCAGGGTATAATCCATATCATAACCAATGGCTCTGATGGACCTCATATTTAATGTTCTATTACAGTAAATACCTCTCTCGTATGGAGGTCCTTTAAAATCAAAATTGTCCAATTTAACACCCTTCCTAAAATTATCACAAAATTACCAATCAAAAATATATAAATATCCAATCAAAAGTATGTAAACATCTTATCAAAAGTATCTAACGTAAAACTTGCTTTTCTTCAACTAATATGTTAGCAATTTTCATAGAGAGGAGGGCAATATTATGGTTCTTCATCATTTTAATATCCTTCTGTCCCGGTCGCTTGTATTTTTCTTACTATTAACCATTGTACTACCTCTATTGATTATTGTATCACTTACCACGGATTTAAAAGCTAATATAGCAGTTTCCACAACACCTGATATACCTGCTTGTGTTACCTTTCATATACACTCGTCTGTTATGCGTTCTCAACCGGCATTATTAGATCCAGACTTTAGAGTTATTGTTAATCGGCGATTTTCTGGGCTTTTTGATTCTATAAACAGATTTTGTCCCTTATGTCAGGCAAACCGTATGCTCTTACGGGCTGTTGAACAATTTGAAATCGAGATTAGTTATAAGGTACGGAATCTCAGTGATCGTGAGCTTTTAATCGTCATTGATAACTGGATCAAGGATGTGGTTGAAGGTAGAGATAAAGAACGTTTTGGAGATACTTATTTGCCGGGACTTCAGAGTAATAGGCAACTCCTTAACGTTAGGGGATTGCTGGTATCAATCATGGATAGAAATGCTAATCATATTTCAAGTATTTATAATACCTTTTTAAATTACTTTATTCTTTTTGAACTCCATTTAGAAGAAGGTAATCTATTATCAACAGATCTAATGGGCAAATTAACTAAAGCTGCTCGTAACATTCCTACAGCCATGTATCTTGATGAGCTAGCATGGCGCTTAACCAGACGAGTCACACCGTTGGACCTCCCCGATGGATGGAATTTTGGGTGGAACGTAATTGGTTCTCCAGAAAGGTTGCAAATGAGAGATCTGGTGAATTCATGGTACGATCCAGAGGAATTGTTTCCCTTTTTTTCATTTATTAGAAGTAGTAGAAATAATATAGTTGATGATGAAGTAAAGAGGTTAGAATGTCCTCTTGGAGGAAAATGTTCTATTCAAACTGAAACTCAACATTAAATTGTATGATTTAAAAACTGTATGATTTGAAAATTGTATGATTTGAAATTATCTGATAGGATGTTTTGATATTATTAACTGAGTAAGTTGTAATATTTGCAATTATCCACAGTATTCAGCGCACGCTTTAAGATTTAAGTAGGTCTTAGTGCTTGTTAACAATGAACAGACAATGAATAACAAATAATAAATTTTATAGGGAGACAAAATGATATCAGAAACTGTAGTTAAAGCTTTAAATGATCAAATAAATTTTGAACTCTATTCTTCTTATATTTATTATTCTATGTCGGCTTATTTTGAAGATATAGATTTGCCGGGTTTTGCTCATTGGATGAAGATCCAAACTCAGGAAGAACTTACTCATGTTCAAAAATTATTTGATTATATAAATGAACGGGATGGTAGAGTTGTTCTGTCAGGAATAAAGGCTCCCCAAACTGAGTGGAAATCGCCTCTAGAAGCTTTTGAACATGCCTATAAACATGAACAAGAAGTCTCTTCGCGTATTAATAAAATGGTTGACCTTTCACTACAACAAAGCGATCACGCTACCAATACTTTTTTACAGTGGTTTGTAAATGAGCAAGTGGAGGAAGAAGCATCAGTAAAGAAAGTAGTACAGGATTTAAAAATGATTGGCAATGACGGTAACGGTTTATTCATGTTAAATCGCGAGCTAGGTCAGCGTGTATTAACTCCTCCAGTTGATAATCAACTTGAAAAAGCATAACTTGAATATTAAATAAATGTACTACTTAAATTAAGACATTACTTAGTTAAGGGCGGGCACTATATGGAAACAAAGAAAGTGATAAATATTGAAGATGTGATGGTTTATGAAGAAGACTCAGTTAAAAGTAAAACTATCATCACCAAACCCAAAGGATCAGTGACCCTATTTGGTTTTGACAAAGGACAAGGTATAAGTGAGCATACATCTCCTTTTGACGCATTTGTCCATATTCTAGATGGTCTAGCCGAAATATCTATCTCAGGAGAAAAGTATGAACTCAAGAAAGGCGATATACTTATTATGCCCGCCAATGAACCTCATGCTTCACATTGTGTGGTTATCCACTGATAACGGTGCTTAGATGATACTCGAAATTTATTTTATCATTAAGCGTCCGAAATTGTGCGCAGGATGGTTTATCGTCCCGACATTCCTTATAGGCCACTTTTAATACATCTTTACGGGTTATTAAACCAACCAGACATCCTTGATCATCTACTACCGGTAGACGTCTGAAGTTCCTAAGTAAAAACTCGCTGATGGCATCAAAAACCGAGGCATCCTGAGATATGCCAACTGGGTTTTTACTCATAAAACTCCCTACTTTGTCAGTAGTATGATTACCTGTTTTGGAGTATTCGGTAAAGATCTTAAAACAATCCTTTTCGGACAAGATTCCTACCAGCTTATTGGATGAATCGTTTTCAACAACTAGAAGTCCTGATACTCTGCGGTTAATCAGTTCTTCAACAGCTGTATAAATGTTTTCATCAGGAGTGGTAGTTATTAAGTCCCTGGTCATAAATTTTTGAATTGTGCTCATAATAAATCCTAATTAGTTATATAAACAAAACTTATATAAATAATTATATTATTTTAAAGTTGTTTGTCAAGTCCGGAAGATTAAGCATTGGGAATTACATCTTGATTTTTACAACTAATGAGGAATACTAAAAGAACTAGTGAAGACGTAATTTACCGATATTTATTGATATTACCTGAAGGCTATTACTACTACTACAACGGAGGAGTAATTCCTAAGAATGAAAACCACGTAAATCCTGCAATGACGAGCAAACAGCTCACGATAAAAGTCATTATTAGTCCATATTTTACGCAATCGATGGCAGAAAACTGTCCAGCAGAATAAAGTAGAACGTTAGGTTTTCCTGAAATAGGTAATCCAATAACCCACAAAATAGTAAAAGTTGCAGGAAGAGCCAGAGAAAGAGGTGCAAAGCCAAGTGTCTTAGCCATTGTTATCACAAATGGAATAAAAATTAGCACCCTCATAGCTGTTGAAGTAAAAAAGAGATGGCTAAACATATTAAAGAAAATAACAACAACGTAAACAACCCAAAAATTAACACCTGGTTTTAATCCAACATATTCAAATAAAGATTGCACGGCCCATTGAGCAGCCCTTGTGTCATTTAAACCAAACCCACATGCATACGCCCCAGCACTAAACAAAAGTAGGTTCCAAGGAATGTTAGTTTTTGACCAATCGATAAGACCTATTTTAGGAGTAAGCATTAAAATGGCACCTATAAATGCAGTCATAACAGCAGAGATCTGAAAACCAAGAACAGGTAGATGTAACCTATCAGTTGACCAAAGGAGAAGAACTACGATGAAAAATCCTAGTGCCTTCTTTTCGTTTAGTGTCATAGGCCCAAGTTTAGCAGTTTCTTCCTTTAGTCGATCCATTCCACCTTCTAATTGAGGAACTTTTTCTTCTGGTTTTAATTTAAATAACATTCCTCCCAGGTACCAATCTATTGCAAAAGCAACCACTGCTACAGGAAAAGCAGCAATGAACCAATCAGAATAATATACTGGCTCTCCTGTCATACTAACAATTAAAACTACTGCAAGAATATGCGCATTCGCACCAGTCAAAAAAGCAGATGTCCATCCATTTACAGCATGTAAATTTTGGAGAAAAAGAATTTTTGCAAAATTGTTCGGCTTTTCTCTTGTTGAACCATAAATTGCTGCTGCCATCATCATCATAGGAAGCAATATAGCAGCTCTTGCAACAGTAGAAGGAACCATTGCCGCAAGTACCAGATTCATAAAAAGAAAGGAGCCAAGAACTCCAAAATAAGTGTGTCCAAACTTGCTAATCATATAGAGCGCGGCCCTTTTGGCGATTCCTGATTGCAAAAGTCCCGCACTTAAAATAAAGGAATTTAAATTCAGCCAAGAAACTTCATTTCCTAAAACAGCCATTACTTCATGTTCGTTCCAACCATCGAGAAGAACAAGCAACACCATGACGATAAAAGAAGTATAGTAAAGAGGTATAGGTTCTGTTACCCAAAGAACGAGAGATCCTGCAAATAAGGCTAAAATTGTTTGTCCTGATAATGAGAGTCCATCTGGTGTAGGCATATAATATATGGCCAAAAATACTATAATACCTAGAGGTAAACCTAGATATTTCATCCATTTTTCCGCATTTGTGGCCTTTTTTTTGGGCAGGTCAGTTAAACTGAACTTTGATATATCCAAGGGGTCGTATTTGCGGGTTGTAACTTCGCTCATTTCTTAATCTCCAGTTTTATAACTTTTTATACCTCTTGCTTTATCTTTATAACTTTTACTAACTCTTAACTTTATACTTTAGAACTCTTACTCTGATTACATAAAAGTTACATAAATACTCCCAACATCACTTGTCACTTGATAGTATTTCGAGAGTAAAATAACCATCCCAAACAGACTAGGAGTCCCACTATAAGCATAAGATAGTTTCGTTTACCTGGTTTCATAAAGAAAGAGACTCCAACAGACTTTCCTGTTGTTAGACTAAACGCTTGGGTATGATCCGCAGCATCGTTTAAGGAAAAACCAACGTTAATACCACCTTTTACAAGTTTATAGCGATCGGGATTAACCACTCTAGGTTTTAGAGGGTATACTACAACATTCCTACTAATCAGGAATCCCTCAGGAAGTCGCACATGAAGGAGATAATTATTAATTTTATGAACACTGGTGTTGACAAAAAGATAGTTTACTTTAACATTTTCAAATTGTCCTTTAGCTAAGTTGGGATAGCCATAAATATCTAAACCAATTCTCCAATCCAGGTATCGATGTACATCGTATTCGTAATGAAGTTTATCTCCACCATCAAGTTTAACTAAAAAATACCAGGTACCATTAATTCTAATAGGTCTTGTAGGGACGTTACCTTTTACGTTCAAGGCTTCTCTGAAATTGAGAGGAAGTAAAATTTCTCCCTTATTTCTACCTTTGAGCAAAACATCAACACTAACATGGGCACCCCCAATAGCATTTACTGTAATGGTCTCTTTGTAACTCAAAATTGTGAGAGCAGCTTTGGAAGCAGGAACTGATGATGAATCACAAAAACCACCTGCATGTGAATAAAATAAAAGTGTTTTTGACTCAGGATAAGGATTTATCCACTCATCAAGAACTTTAATCTTATTGTAGAGATTTGACGCATTTCTCAAAGTTCCCTTTTTATAAGCTCCTGTTTTCTCTTTTAGTTTCCACGAAAGTTCTGCCCCCATGGGTTTGTCTTCACCTGGCAAAAACCACAAAGTAAGCTCCATCTTTCTAACAGCGCCTTTTTTTGATTTTGGATCAGGTTTTTTATCTTCATCGATATAATCGTTATCAAATTGAACTTTGGCTAAAGCATAATTGTATTCATTAGCAGTGTAATTTCCAACCCTAACCAGCTTATGTTTTCTAGTTAAGCCCGACCTTGCTAATACAGGATATATATCTAAGGCTCTAGCAGCAATATCTAAATCCATAGGAACTTCAGTTTTGGCAGAGTGAGTGTATAGACTGTTAATACCCACAATGTCTTCTTCAAATTTTTGTATTCCCATATTAAAAGCATCATCTACACTGCGATCGCCAGATTCTTCAATATCAGGACTCCTATATTTTATATCCGCGGTTCGTAACCCAATTTCATGGGAAATACGTTCTCGTAGGTAATAACCATTATTTGATAAGATACAAGTACCAGCAGTATCATAAAAATAAACATGCCTTGACTTTCTTTTAATGTGTTTTTTACCTATATAGGATTTTACCAATTGTCCCGGCATTAAAACAGATTCAATGACTTTTCTAAATCTGTCAATTGATTTCCTTCCTTCAAAAAAAAGCTCGGGCTTAAGTTCAAGTTTATATTCTTTCGAGTTAAGAGGAATGGTACTAATAAATGTTTCGTCATATGGATTATAAAATATATTTTCTTTTCTAAATTCCTTTACCCTTTCATTTTGCTCTTGAACCAGATCACGAGCCTTCCTTTCTTGAGCTTGAGTTTTATTTAGCATAAAGGTTGTGGTTAGAAACACTATAACGAAAAAACGACAAACAGAAATAACAACCATTTTTAATATTCCCCTAATAAGCACACAAAAATATGAGGTATATAATTAGCCTTCAAAATAAAAAAAGTAAATATAAAAAATATAGTTATTGAATATTTTAGTTGAGAATGCCTAAGAATTACCATATTGGGCGCATAGTTATTGTTTTATCAATAAAATTAAGGAAAGTTGATAATTGGTACTTGTGGTTTGAGCAATTTGGGACAGGTTATTTTAATATCAGGTGGTAGACCGAATTATTTCTAATCCGGCCCCCAGTTCTCACCCGTCGTG
>CAZJDM010000126.1:0-13502 GCA_964544765.1 uncultured bacterium | reverse complement strand
ATAAAAACTTATCGATAATTTCGTTTGACAAAGCTGCTGATTGTCCATTAAAGTCAACTCATGAAGATTGGGGATCTACATATAAAGGGGTTATGTCGATTAGCTCCCATGGCAGGGATTTCAAACCTCCCCTTTCGTTTAATTTGCCAAAATCAAGGTAGTTCATTTACCACTACTGAGGAAATAAGCGCCAAAGGGCTTTTTTATCACTCTGAAAAAACCAAAGAACTATGTAAGTTTTTACCAGAAGAAAAACCTATTGCAATGCAGTTATTTGGCTCTGATCCTCTAATACTTTCTAAAGCTGCCCAAACACTACAAGATGCCGGTGCCGACATTATAGATTTAAATATGGGTTGTCCAGTCAAAAAAGTTACCAAAACTGGAGCCGGAGCGGCACTTATGAAAGATCCTGTCCTTTGTAAAAAAATATTTCAAGCTATGAGAAAAGTATTAACCATCCCATTTACTATAAAAATCCGCGGTGGATGGGATGAAAAACATATTAACGCCACTCAAATAGCTCAGTTGGCTGAGAACGAGGGTATTGACGCTATCACTGTTCATCCCCGAACTCGCTCTCAATCCTTCTCTGGTAAGGCTCCGTGGGAGATTATTAAAGATGTAGTTGATCATGTCAAAATACCTGTTACAGGCAATGGGGATGTCACCAGTTACAAGCAAGCGAGTGAGATGGTCTCTTTCACAGGCTGTCAGGATGTTATGATTGGAAGAGGAGCTTTAGGATCCCCTTGGGTATTCAATCCAAAGTTTGAACAACTAAACCCAGAACAACAAAATCTTCTACAATACAGGACTATTAAACAACATATTAATTACATCAACCAATATTTTAATCCTAACTTTGCTCTGATCCAAATAAAGAAACATCTATCTTGGTACTCAAGGGGCCTAGTTGGTAGTGCCAGTTTCCGAAAGGATGTTTTTAGTTATGATTCAAGTGAGGATCTAATTAAGTCATTTGAGGAGTTCTGGCCAGGAAGCTGCAATATTGCGCTCAATTCCTGATTTTTTGGCCCGAATTAAGGGTGTTAGTTTAAACTTATTTTTAAAGTCACCTTCAGGCATGTTTAATAGATGTTTTAAGGTATCGAGATCATTAAAATCCTTATCTAAAGAGCCGTAATCTTTTAATTTAACTGGAATTTCTTTTTTATTCCAGGGGCAGACTTGCTGACAAATATCACATCCCCAGATATGATTTTTCACCGCCTTGGTTTGTTGATAAGTAAAAGCCTCTTTATTTTCAATGGTTAAAAAAGAAATACATTTTCTACTATCCAACACCCCAGGTTCTATTAAGGCACCTGTAGGACAAGTTTTTAAACACTTATCACAAGTACCGCAACGATTGATCTCGGGAGTATCTTGAGGAAGGTCTATATTTATAAAGATTTCTCCTAAATAAAAATATGAACCGAAGTTTTTGTTTATCGTAAGGGTGTTTTTTCCGGTCCAGCCTATCCCCGCTTTTTGAGCCCAATAATGCTCAACTATCGGAGCTGAATCAGTAAATACTCTTCCTTCAACTTTTGGTTCTAGACGCTTAATATAGTTCAAAAGCTCTAACATTCTTTGTTTGAAAACATGGTGGTAATCTAGACCGCGAGCATACATAGCTATCGGATGATTCAGATCCTTATTTCCATCAGAATAGCTGTCTGCTAATACAATTATAGTTTTTACTCCGGGCACCAGTAGGGATGGATCTTGCCTTTTATCCAAGTTTTTTTCTAACCAGGACATAGAGGCATGATAACCTTTTTGAAGCCACCTGCTAAAAGCTGCTTCCTGGGCGTCTTTTGACAGGGAATTTTTAATGGTGATTATTTGATTTTGGAGCTTCGAATCCTTAATGCTGGTAAATCCGCATAAAAGAAATCCCTTTTGTTGGGCCTTCCTTTTAATTAGCTTTCCGAAATTAAGAGCTTGGTCCATTTGTATTATTAGAGAGCGAGTTTATTTTACAGATCAACCGTACTTTTCTTGGTAGCCATAGAACGACAGGCACCAAATGAATCGCCCACCTTTTGCCTTAACTTAGAGAACCTATTTTCATATAGTTCTACCGCATTTTTACTTATTAACCCATATACTGCCGAATACCAAAACATATTTAAAGCAACATAATACTCTATATTTCGAAAGGTTAAATATTCAGGCTTAAAGGTAACCGCACAAAGAGCCACCGCCATCAAGGTGGTGGTAACCGCTCCTGTTAGCACTGTTAAATTAGGGATAATTGGGTTTTGCCTGGTATAAACAGCTGGATACCTAAGGCTAAAATCCAGCAAGGATCTGGAACTTAACTGTCTAAGTTCATGCTCTGGCATATCACCACTTTCACTTATGTAAGCAACCAATCGATTATAATTTTCTTCACTCGCTTTTTGATCCCGACCTAACATTGATTTAGCTAAAGCAGCTGCCAAACCAAAACTTTCAGGAACATTCTTCCTTTCCTTTGGATCACTTAGCTTTGCGGCTAGCCCTTTACTATTTGGCCCCCTGGTTTTTTCATATAATTCTAGGGTTTTAAATAATCTAGTAGTAACCTTGGGATTATGGCGTTCATGCATCGCTACCAAGTCACGATAAGCCTTTTTTAAAGCCTCTTTATTTTCACCCTCAGTTGCCTGCAACTCTCTCAATGCCTGAGATAGTCTAACCAGTGTATCACTATATTCTTTTTTTGCCTCAGTTATATCTCCGTCCATCATATTATTTCCTCTACCAATAATCGGCCAGGGCCAATAGTAGGTCCAAGGTCGAGCTATATAAAACAATAAAAAGGCTCTAAAAGCTTGGTTCAGGGTTTGCCCCCCAATTCCCCACCTAAAAACAATACCAATTAAGAAAAAAGCTTGAATGGAGGCAAGGGTATTTTTGAAGTTAATCATATAGTAACCACCCATATCATGTTTCTTTATACCCTCTTTAGTCATTTTAAAATTACTTATCCAATGAGCAGCACCCCTCCAAAAGCCCTGTTTTCGATCACTTAACGCAAACCTCTGAGCTTCCATAGGTTGATATCTTTCTTCCTTTTTAAATAGTTCCTCTTCTTGATAGGCTAAAGCATTAAGCGATCCGGCCATGAAAAAATGCAACATAATATTGTAAACAACATCATAAACGTGTCCCGGATTGGTCCAAAGATTATACCATCTACCTCCTTCGGGTTTAAAAGTTAAGGATCCTGGATCCTTAGGGTTAGCTCGATCTCCCCAGAAAGCTGGTTCAATGGTAACAAAAAAATGGTCAAAAGCAAATTCCGACCTTGTTTGACTTCCAACAAATTGATTGGCATAAACATTCATTAATGCATTATATTGTTTTCTACCAAAACCAAGAACTCCTACAGATAAATCGGCCAGTTTTTCTTTGAACCCGATCCATAAATATGAAGCTAATTGTCGAGGAGCAGATTGTCTATTTATATTTTCCGCAACTTCAGAAGCAATAGCATAATGAGCTGCTAACTCACTTGGATTAATAGAAGATGTGCCATTTCTATCTCCAAAAGCCCCTAAATCCACTAATTCTGAGCTAATAGCATGGTTCAATAAGGCCCATTCTCGTTTTAAAACAGGGTCCTTCATTATTCTAGGCAATTGTTCTACTTGAAGTTGATTATTTGACACCATTAAGATAGTTGCTGGATCTACATTAAACTTACTAGACACTATTACTGTTGCTAAGCGCCAAGCCTGACTATTAACCCTTTTACGTTGCTCTATTAACACAGATCGAAGTAGTTGCCTTCCTTCAGCAGCTTGCTCAAAATTCTTTCCTCTTGCCAAAGGATTATTTATTCCTAAATATGTTGGCCGCCCATTATTGACATTTTGATTTCTCACTCTTCTAAAGGGATTCAGTCTAGCTTCCAAAGTAGGAATAAAATCAGTCTGCCGTAAAATACCACCAATCGTCCAGTTCCAAAACGGATATAAAACCGAGGCCCATCCACGCATACCCATACTAACAATACGACCCCAAACAGTCAGAGTTCCCCATCGTTCATAGATATCTTTCCATTTGGCCTTTCCAGCAGATGTTGGGTGTAACCTGGCCATCGCTGACATTATAGGAACAGAAACAGCTGATATAAGGGCTGCCAAGGGATAAAAGATAAACATAGCGATAACACTTTTTATAAGTGGCTGAATAAAAGCCGCTTCCTTTAGGACAGCTGGATACCAATTTATATACGCCCAACTAAGAGCTGTAATCATTCCTACTGGAGCCGCATACTGAACCCCAGCCAAAGCAGCCGCTCCTGCTCCACCAACTGCAGCCCCTGTTGCTCCAACTACCGCTACTACTCCCAATACCTTTAATGGCCCTTGCATTCTAGGTGGAACATAAGATTCAACTAGATTAGTCACCCCCTTTTTTACCTTTTGAGCCGCACGCCCTACTCGCTCTTTAAAAGTGGGTTTTAAGTGATCAGAACCTTTAATGGGTTCAATTAACCTAGGAAGATGTTCACCTAAACGATCTAAATCAATAGGATCCCTATTACTAGTTGCTTCCTCTGCTTGTTCTTTTCTTTCTATTTCTTCCGCTTTAGTTCGTAAAGCTATCAAATCGGTCTTTAATTCTTGTAAAGTAAAACGATCAGTTAACTCATCTCTAATTCCAGGCGCGTTTTCAATTCCAGCTAAAGCATCTGCCCTTTTTTGCAAAACATCTATTGAGTCAGGATTAAAGTTTAAGATGGCTCTTCGTAAAATCGAAGAATTAGCAACATCTTGTTCTAGGGATTTCATTTGGGGCATATTTTTTACGGCTTTACTTTGCTCTAAAATTGTTTGTAGGGTTTCTTTAGAAGCAGATTCAGGAGATACCAAGACACAGAGCCATTGAAGGAACATTGCTCCTTCAGTAATCCGTTGGTAAACAACATCTCGACTAAAAATTCCTACTAATTTTTTTTGGCCATTAGCGGTAGTTTTCTCTACAATAATATCTCCAGCCGAAAAAAGCGGTTCTCCTCGCATGTTTCTCATCACAACCGCATCAGGATTCCTGGCGATATAATCTTCAATAGTAGCTGGATCAGTACCACGAGTTATAAATTCAACCCGAATTTCTGTAGTCGGTTTATAGGCTTTGGTTCGACCTAATTCTTTACGATCAATATAACCTAGAACAGCTGCTCCTGGACTATTGGCACCTTCAAAAATCTTCTGAATAACGGGAATTGGGCTTTTTGTTAAGAAATTCTTGGTAATTCCCATGTCTAAAACATGATGATTGCCAAAATGATCCACTACATAAACAAGATAATTATCATAATAAAAAGACTTTACCTTTAACCTAGGAATGACCTGCCTAGCAACAACCTGACCCTGTAAATGAGCTTCGACAACTAAATGGTCAGATTCATTAGTTGTTACTGTTGTTTTGGTAAAGGGTACATTTGGTAAAGCCGCATGATAAGTATTAAAAGAAATCGTTTTTATCACTTCTCCTGTTTTAGGATTAATTATTTCAATGTACTGTTCTCCCAATAAAAAGGCATCTGCCTCAGCCGGACTAATGTCTGGTAGTTGTCCTGCATCTAAACTATCAGCATGACCCAAAAAAGCATTGACCGCTCGCCGATTTTCTTCATTAGAGGCCATCCAATCCATAAACTCTTGAGATTTAGCCTCTCTAAGGCTGTTATCTCTCGCATATAACCGCGATAAGTTAAGAACCGATTGAAAAGGGATAATTAACGAAATTATTAATAATGTACTAATTAAGCGAGTTTGTACTTTCATACTTAAAACCTTTAAAAGTCGTTATGTTTTAACGCTGTCCTACAGCTATTCGTTTCTCTAACTCAGAAACCAAAGATCCATAAATAACTGAATTTTGAGTGTCTTCATTGATGGCATTTTGTAAAGCATTTAAAGCGCGCTGATCACCAATTTCTACTAAGGATCTTGCTATCAACATGCGGTTTAGATAGGCTGCTTTTTGCTCAAAAACAAAAATCAACAGTGGAACCACCCATTTGTCCTTGGTAGTAAATTTCTCCTCCACATCTATCTTCCACAGTGTATGAGTTTCTTGGCCGTATTCCCTGTTTTCATATCTTTGAACACCTTTTTTGTTAACACGATCCAATAAAAAACGTGCGTCATAATAACCAAAAGGCCTATCTTTATTGGTAGTGCGCTCACATTCTGACAAGGCACCTGGATTTTGCAGATCCTTTTTTTGTTGGAAAGTAAAGCAAGCTATAATTTTTTCGGTTTTAAAAACAACTAGAACCGTATTACCTGCAAGCGTTTCTCTTTGTGGTATTTTTCTTGTTGTGGCTTTTTTCTCAGACTGATCACTACCGTTAGGTTTATCACCTTCACTATCAAACCATCCCATGACCCAATCTTTTCCCGAATTCACGGTATTAGCAATCTTCTTTTTCATCAAAGTAGTATTGGCCCAAGGATATTCTAATCCTTTAATTCGATAAATCGCCCTTAATAAAGATAGTCCCATCAAGGTAAGCTGTCTATGATCTATTTGAGGAAATTTTTCCCGAGCAACGCTAAGAGCTCTCGTATCACCAACATTGACCATTTGAAAGACTTCCATTAAAGCCTTCCCTTGAATATCAGTTTTGAAAAAACCTTTTTCATCTAGTTCAGGAATTTCCTGCTCGGCTAAATGAATTAAGTCAGGCAATGCTGTTGAGTCCTGTAAATAACCTAAAACCCTTATCAGAGAAGACAGATAGGCTCTTTTTAGCGAACCGTATCCTATTTTATCATTAGTTTCATATTCAATTTTTAAGCTTAAAAACTCCGCTCTTAATAATGGTAATAAAGCTTGGGATTTGTATAAATCCGATTCTTTTAAACTATCTCTTAAATTTTCTAGGTCAATTCTAATGATCGAAGTATCAGAAGAAAGATTGTAATAGAACATAACCTGATTCTGATCAAAGATTATTGTTCTTGCTAACTCTATAAATTGATAATTGCAAGGAGTAAGAGTAAAAGGAAGCATTTGCGTTTTAATCTGATCTACCAACAAGCACTGATCTATTCTGGCTCCATTTGTTATTACGATATAAGCCTTAGCCCCTGGGACATTTTTAAAAGATTTGATTTCTCGATTTCTTAGTGATTGTTTTTGCTTGATTTGTGTTGCTACTTCTCCCAGTTCTGCGTTTATTTCACCCATTATTTCCAATAATGGCACAACTCTAATATCTGCCAAAGTTAGAAACACATTTTTAGCCATTTTATTCTGTAAAATACCATCTTCGGCTAATAAAAAAGCATACAGTAAGAAAGGTGTCAAAAAACGATCAGAAGTAAAAAAGGTTTTACTAATATCAATTTTAATTACTTCGTATTCCTGCCTAAACTTTTGTGCTGCTTTTATAGATTTATATTTGGGTTGATTAAATACTAAAGAAAATTTCACACCATCAGCACAAGGACTCAATCCTTCTGGTTCATATTCCTTTAAACCTTCAAAACCATCTAGTATTTTATCAGTATCATTTGGATCATCAGGATAACGAATCCTGTGGACTTCTTTTAAAAACCCTGCTAGACTAAGAGACCCTTGGTTTTTATAAGAAAAGCAACCCAGAGTTTCTTCATTATCATACACAAATATATACTTTGCCTTTGGATGCTCAATATTTACCCAATCAACCAGAGGTCTAGCACCGCTAGGCGAATCATATTCGTACCTCCTATAATTCCATCCAATAAATGCAGATAAACCCATTTCACCAAAAGACGGTGAAATACCGTCAATTTCTAACAAACTAAAGCGAAGGTATGGGTATGTATTGATATCAACTGGTTCTTTGCTAATTTGTTCTATTAATGGACGAAATATCAGATCATTTTGATCAAATCGTCGCGCAATATCCAGTTTAATGACAATATTTTGTCCTCTATAAACTTCCGCGCCAAATAGATTGGTATATTGTTCTTTTTTTAGTTCTCGGTAGGTAATTTGAGCTTGTTTTTGTTCACAAGGTTTCAAATCCGTTGGGGATGAAAGATCTTGAATGGTATTGAATTCATAACACCTTAAGGGGTCCTGACCTTCAAAAACCACAACATAATTTTGTTCAGAGGAAAACAGATGAATTTTGGTAAGATCAAATAATTCATCATTATAGCTGTTTGTAATATCATCATCGTTGTCTGTAGTACTTACGGTTGGCACTACAGTTACACCACCTGCACCTCTCAGTGCTCCGGGCGTTATAGCCGCACTAACAGCAGCGATATCGAGAGCTTTGCCAGCATCGTCAGTTACAGTTATAGCCAAAGACGAAACATTTGCGGCCTTTTGCTCAGATCTTGTGGCAACTTCAGAACCACGCTGAACAGGGCTTTTTGTTACATCCGTCGGATCATCAGTTTTTACATTAACAGAATCTTCAGTATCAGTATTTGATGTTGAAGATTCTGTTAATGTTGTAGCAACTGTCGGAGTCGAAAGAACCTCTGGTGTTGATACTGATTTGCCTTCCTTTTCTTTCAAAAACAACGAACTTGATATTTTTTTACTAGTATTGGAAAGTTCAACCACTTTTTCTTTCTTATTATTACTATCTTCCGTAGTCTTTTGATCATCATCTTTGCCGTCTCTTTGGCAAGCCAAAAATAGATTAATAATCATCAATAAACTAACTAATTTGTTTATAGTAAGCATAATCCACCATATTAGAAGGGGTTAAAGGAGCCCTGACTCTTTGTTATATATAATATATTTTATGTTTTTTCAAGATTGATTTGAATTATTAAACGTTTTTTATTTATTTGCCATTAATTTTACATACTTACCTTTCAAAGAAAGCTTTACTAATCGTTTTTTTAAGGAAACTAAAAAGAGGTTCACTTGTAATTAAATTTTTGGTAAACATTTTTGTTTTTTAGATTGAGTTTTGAAAAAATTTTGTTAAAGATTAAGAAGGTTGTTATGGAAAGCAAGTCAATTGAACAAAACAAAGAGAAGTCAGCCCTTCATGAGGATAAATATTTGCATCCTTATGAACAAGGAAGAATCGATATTATTAAACAATTAATTCCAAAATCACCTAACTCCTCACTAGCACTCGATTTGGGTTGTGGAACGGGAATTTTTAGCAAAATTTTAAAACAACAAGGATGGAGCGTTACGGGAGTTGACGCTAACCCTCAAAACATTGAGGGAGCCAACCGCTATGTTGAAAACTCAATTTTAGGCTACCTACCTGGGATTTTAGACAAAATTAACAATCAACAATTCAAATTAATCCTAGCATTAGAAATAATTGAACACCTAAATATTATAGATTTAAAAGACTTAATAAAAAATATTTCTAGACTTATTCATCCAAATGGCCGACTAATTATTTCAACCCCGAATAAACATTCTCTTGAAGGACTAAAGGGGTATTATCTTGGAGAAAAGCTTCTAAAAATAAAAAAATGGAATGCTTGGGATGAAGACCATATAAAAATTTACTCCACAAATGAGCTTCTTAGAATTCTAAAAAGTCTTGGTTGGACTGCACAAACCACCGTAGGATACTGGTATCGAACACATTTACCCTTTAATATTCCTATAAGTTTGGGTCTAAATTCTACCCAACGTTTCCCACTTAACCGGTTTGGTTTTAACACTATTGGAGTTTTCTCAAAGAAAGACTTAAGCAATAATAGCGAGGAACCCAGCAACTAAAGATCCTTGGGTTCCTCGCTAAAAATTTATAAATTAGTAAAAACACATTAAAATGAAAAGGATTCTTTATCTAAAGATGAAAAAACCCTTAATATCTATAATAATAACAACCTACAATAGTGAAAACTTTATCGACTCGCTTACTGGATCAGTTTTGCACCAAACCTACACTAATTGGGAATGTCTTTTTGTGGACGATGGCTCAGAGGACCGCACTTTAAAATTATTAGAACAAGTTTGTCAACAAAATCCTAAATGTTTTTTGTTCAAAAAGAAACACCAAGGTCTTCCCTCGAAAACTAGAAATTTTGGTATTCGTAAAGCAAAAGGGGAGTATGTAGCCTTTTTAGATCATGACGACATTTGGGATCCTAACAAACTGAAAATGCAAGTGATGTTGATGACCCAACATCCAGAAATCCCATTAATTTTTACCAATCATACTAATTTTTATTCGTCACAAAAACCTCGTTTTTATAAAGAATACTCTGAATATACCAATATATCTTCTCTTACAAAAAAATCTCAAATAAGAGATTTTAAAAAACAACTAGCTAAAAACAATTTTATTTCTTTATCTAGCGTTATGGTAAACAAACAGAGCCTTTGTGATTCAAATCTCTTCAATGAAGAAGAGGACTTAAAAATTGGTGAGGATTATTTACTTTGGTTAAAACTATCCTCTAGCGGAAATTTTGCTAAAATAAAAATGGACCTAAATTTTAATCGCCAACATGGTCATAATATTACTAAAGATAAAAAAGCCTTAATTACAGGCCTGTATAGAATAAGTGAAGAATTAAAATCCATTGGAGCACCAAAATTTTTATTAAGGGGGGTGAAAGCTCAAGCTCTAAAATCAGATGCCATAGCTTATATTCGTTATAATCCTCACAAAGCGATTATCAAATTAAAACAAAGTTTAATGGAATTTTTTAGATTTAAGACCTTTCTTATCCTTATCTATGCTTATATTTATTATTTTAAGAAATGTATTACTAATTGAATTAACATATTTTAAGCTAATCTCAACAATCCAAACAGTCATTATTATGATTGAATCATATGCTTTCTCTAGCTTAATATAAAAATTTTTCTTGCAAAACATAAACCAAATATGTCATATTCGATCGAAGCTTAGAATAGCTTTAAGAGTGTGCATATCTTGTTTTCTGAATTATTTCAACCGCTTACTTTAATATTAGGGGGGACAATGAGCTCAAACCAAAATTCAGCCGTTCAAGGTGGACAACCTGTTGTCGAGTTTACTTGGACAGCAGTAACTTTAGGTCTTCTACTAGGCGTGGTTATGGCCGCTGCTAATACCTACCTTGGTCTTTATGCCGGAATGACTGTTTCAGCATCAATCCCTGCCGCCGTTATTTCTATGGCAATATTACGAGGAATTCTTCGTAAAGGTACTATTTTAGAAAATAATATTGTTCAAACTATCGCCAGTGCTGGTGAATCTTTGGCCGCTGGCATCATATTTACTGTTCCCGCTTTAGTTTTAGTGGGAGCCTGGTCCAACTTCCATTTTTGGCAAACCACTGGAATTGCTATTACCGGAGGTCTTTTGGGAGTTATTTTTATGATTCCTCTCAGAAGAGTGCTTATCTGCGAAGAAAAGGATCTTACTTATCCAGAAGGCGTTGCTTGTGCTCAAGTTTTACAAGCTGGTGAAGAGGGTGGGGCTGGTTCCATTACTATATTTAAAGGATTACTTTTTGGTGGAGTCCTTAAACTACTCGTAACAGGTTTCAAACTACTAAAAGGTTCTGTTGAATTTGCCTGGGCATCGGGGAGCAAGATCTTTTTTATAGGTACTGACATTTCAGCCGCTTTACTAGGCGTAGGTTATATTGTTAATCTTGAAATTGCTGCCTTAGTATTTACAGGCGGTGCGGTATCATGGTTTGTGGCCATGCCTTTTATGGACATTCCTACTGGAATGGAAGCATCCAACGCCTTAGACATTGCCTGGACCTTATGGAGCACTAAAATTAGATACATTGGAGTGGGAGCCATGTTAGTTGGAGGCCTCTGGTCAATTTTCTCAGTGAGAAAAGGTATTTCCAAGGGGTTACAAGGTCTAAAAGGTAACACAGCCGCTAACTCTTCTAATAACTCTCGTACTGATAAGGATATGAAAATTGCTTCTTTAGGAATTATTTTTCTTCTCAATATAGTTTTCATGTTCTTTCTTTATCAAAATTTAACTGGCAGTACTGGTTTAACTATCTTGTCCACAATTTTAATGGCTGTCGCTTCCTTTTTCTTTGTAGCTGTTTCCAGTTATATTGTAGGATTAGTCGGTAGTTCAAATAATCCAGTCTCTGGAATGACAATATGTACATTACTAGCAGTATCTGGTCTCTTTCTAGTCTTAGGACTTAAAGGTGATTCAGCTATTTTAGCCACTTTAGGTGTGGCCGGAGTTGTTTGCTGTGCCGCTTGTACCGCAGGTGATGTTTCACAAGATCTAAAAACCGGCAGCATTGTTGGCGCAACACCTGTAAAACAACAAATCGCCCAGGTTCTTGGTGTAATAATTCCCGCTTTTGTAATTGCTCCAGTTCTTACCCTCTTACACTCAGCATACGTAATTGGTGAAGGACTAAAAGCTCCTCAAGCAACTCTTTTTGCCAGTATTGTAAAAGGTATGTTCGGTAATGGCGACCTTCCCAAAGAAATGGTTCTATACGGTGTTATTGTTGGAATCGTATTAGTAATTACCAACGAAATCCTTAAAAAGAGAGGTTCTAAATTTCGTACCCATGTAATGCCTGTAGCCGTTGGAATTTACTTACCTGTAACTATGGCTGTCCCTATGTTAGTCGGTGGAATTATTAGAACAGCAATCAACAGCAAAAATAATCAAGCTGAAGGCGAGCATAGAGATAGCGGTATACTCCTAGCTTCAGGACTTATTGCCGGAGAATCTCTAATGGGAATTATTCTGGCCATCTTTATTTATTATAAAGTCTCTATGGGAGTTGGTATATCCTCAAGTCTAGCGGAAATTCTGTCCGTAGTTGGTTTAGCCGTTTTAGCTATTTACCTGTACAAAACAGCTAGAGCAAAAGTAAATTAGATAACTTAACTTGATAAACGTCTTAGATAATAATTGGCCTCGGAGATAGTTTTTTGCAAATCAAACTTTATCTTCGAGGTTATCTACTAAACCTCATTTTATGGTTAATTCAATAATCGACTATATAAATTGTCAATTTATCCTTAATAAATACAAGCAATTTTTCGATCTCTAGTATCTCTTAATTCTGGGACAGTTTTTTGGCACTCTTCTTTGGCCAGAGGACACCTTGGATGAAAAACACATCCAGATGGTGGATTAATGGGGGAGGGCGGTTCACCCTTAATAACAAACTTGTCTTTAGAAGATCTAACACCTATTTTGGGAGTACTGGCAAATAAGGCTTGAGTATACGGATGCTTAGGGTTACTAAAAACATCTATGGCTTTGCCATACTCCATAACCTTTCCTAAATACATCACTAAAATATAATCAGATAGGTGTTTTACAACGGATAAGTCATGAGAAATAAACAGATAACTGATATCAAATTGCTTTTGGATATCCAGTAGTAAATTGATCACCTGAGCTTGGACCGATACATCTAAGGCAGAAACCGGCTCATCGCAGATTAAAACCGAGGGTTTTAACACTAAAGCTCGGGCAATACCAATGCGTTGCCTTTGTCCACCACTAAACATATGAGGGTACCTATAAAAATACTCGGGGCCTAATCCTACTTGACGCATGATTT
>CAZJDM010000125.1:0-13636 GCA_964544765.1 uncultured bacterium | reverse complement strand
TTGCTATGATGATGTTGGTTTCAGGAAGTTTGTTTGCTGTTACAATTCAAGATGGTTTTCCTAAAGTTGCCAGTACATCAGAAGGAACAAAAGGCGTTATGGTTGCCATGCTGGATGTTTCTTATGACAAGTTGTTAACGGTTGTAAAGGATCTTGAGAAGATGAAATATTATGTACATCCTCAAGCGATGGAAAGTAGAGTAGTAGAAGAAGGAGAAAATCCAGTTGTCTTTTTTAAAGTAAAAATTGTTGCATCTATGACCAGAGAGGCATATTTACAATATACTATTACTGAGTCTGAAGATAAAATTATTCAAGAATGGAAAGATATAGTATGGGATGGCAAATCAGGTACTTTTAAAGTAAATAAGGGGCGAGCGATTTTTTCCAGACAAGTGGGAGATAAGACCCAAGTACAATATGTGGTATTAGTTGATGCTGATTTACCCCTTCTTGATTTTATAAAAAGGTCCCTTATGACCAAAAACTTAAATTATTACGTTAATCAATTAGAAAAAGTAGTTTTAGAAACTGAAGAAGATACGGATGTTGATGTAGATAATCCGTAAAATATAGGTGATAGATTAACCTATCATTGGTAATTGGTAATATGATTATTGAGATAGGTTGATCTATCTAGAAAAAATGTAGTTCCATTTTACTAAAGAGGTAGATTATGAAAATTATTTTATTACTTCTATCGATAAATATTGCTTTGATATCTAATGTAGTATTTGCTGCTGAGATTGATGTTTTCTCTGATGTACGAATGGAGTTACATGATGAGTCGGGGATAACCATGGATCCCGATGAAAAATCAAAGAGATCTTTTAGTTTAATACGTTTTCGATTAGAACCGGATGTTCAGATTAGTAAAAGGCTTGAGTTGGTAGCAAATGTTGATGTGTTAGAAGCTATTTCAGGCGGAGCCTTAACTCAAACGACTTATTCTGGTTTTTCTGGCATGGATACAGAGAATAGATATTTGGGTGATCATGGAAAGAATGTAGAGTTTTTTGCTTTGAATTATGTTTATGCTCAGTATCGTCATCCATTATATGGTATTAGAGCTGGAGTTATTCCCTTTGGTTTTGGATATGGTATTTATTATAATGATTCTTTAGGTAAGTATGCCTATCAATCCCCATTAGAAATGGAAACGGGTAAAGTGTCGGGTGTTTTAGTATCGGCTTATCCTTTTAATTTTTTGACTATTCATGGTGGATTTAGTGTGCCTTCCACAGCTCGGGGGAAAAGCCTTGAGAAAACCGGAGAAAATAAAGGTGAGGATCTGAAGAAATTACTTTTAAGGGTAGATTATAATAGTCAAATAGTTGATGTTAATCTTTTAGCAACTAGAGGAGTTGGCTTATCAGAATTGCCTTATTCTCCTTTTGAGCTAGGCCTTTATGCGGAAGCTAGATGGGCCGATTTTGTTTTAGGACAAGAGTATTGGCTAACTGGTGGTAATTGGGGATCTAGTGATAAGAATAAAGGTACGGGTTGGTTAAATAAGATAGCCTACAAAGGATTATCTGGCTTTACACCGGGATTTCAAGTTGCCTATGCCAGTGGAGAAAATAACGAATCAGGTGATATTATTGAACAGTTTAGGTTTCATGGAGATTTCCATTTTTCGCATTTGTTATTTCGTCAAGTGGTACCAAAGGTATCAAGTGCTAAGGATGTGTTAGGGGAGTATAACTTATTTCAAGGTGTTTTAACCAATGCTATGGCTTATAAGGTTCATTTTGATGTTAATACTTCTTCGAAAGATTTTATTATGAGCCTAGGTTATGTTTACGCCAGGAAGGTAGCTAATACAGCTACTAATTCTGCTCGTAAGTTGGGGCATGAGGTTGATCTAGATTGTTTTTACCGATTGGATGAAGGAATATCATTGAATGGATTATTTGCTTATTTAATTGCCGATGAGGGTTTTGATATTTCGAATAAAACTAAGGTTTATAAAGTGGGTGCCAGTTTAAGAGTTAATTTATAGATGCGAATTGATGAACTAAGCGGCATTGATTTTGGATTCTGATTCTAATTCCTCTAATTCGGGTTCTGATTTAGCCATTGAAATGGAATCAGATTCTTCAGTGTTATTATTATTTAATGAAGAGATGGGTATAACATTATCGCGCATTATGGATTCGGATATTCTTTGATCTGCAACTCCATCAATATGGTCATGTAAATAGATAGTAAAATGATTTCGAATATATTGCCATGGAAGCATAAAAACATAGTAAAAATACATAATTTTACCTTTTTATAATTATTTTCCCTTTATTATATAAATCGTCGAAATATAGAAATAACCTTAATTTCTATTCATAACAATTTGATAAATCAAGATAAAATTAGATGAGTAAAATTTTGATTGAATTATATTAGACAATTTGGAAAAGAAAGAATAGTATCGGTTGAGAAATACATAGATATGCAATTGTTGACCTGCATGAGTATGGCTTTAATCATTATTTTGGTGGGACACGACAATAAGTCTAAAAAACAAGCAAAGCTCTCTAAGAGGAAGAATAGGAAGAGATGATTTAAATTTTATTTTAAAGGTGAATAATGAAAATTAATCCATTTAAATTAGAAAGATACTTTGCAAAATATGAATTTTCAACCCCTTATTTGTTGTCTTGAGCATAATAAAATTAATAGAAATCCATCCGTTTGTGATTTGTATGAAAACGCTATTTCTCTTTTTGGGATGTCTAAAAGTTTTGCTTTGGCTGGATTAAGAATTGGTTGGTTGGTAACAAAAAATGACAATTTTCTCAATAAGTTTGCTATTTACAAGGATTACACAACAATATGTAGTAGTGCTCCAAGTGAAATATTAGCTATTATGGGATTAAGAGCAAAAGGAAAAATCTTTAAAAGAAACATTGATATTATCAATAAGAATTTAGATTTATTAGACAGTTTTTTCAATGATAATGAAAAATATTTTGAATGGAACAGACCTCTGGCAGGTCCAATTGGGTTCCCAAAATTAAAAGCTGGCATTAGTATTGAAAATTTTTCTATAAATCTTTTGAAAAGTAAAGGGGTTATGTTATTACCTGGGAATGTATACAACTATGAAGGTAACTACTTTAGAGTTGGTTTTGCCAGAAAAAATATGTCCGAAGCAATTGCAAAACTTGAAGAATATATCAAAGAAATTTATTAAATATTAATGCGTCTATGAAAAAAGAGCTAGGTTGGTAAAAAAATCATAGAATTCACCGGTCTTTTTTTACTTAAAACATCAAACTTACCATAACCACACACTTACCATAACCCTATGAATTGATAAATAATTAGTAAATAAGAACTTTACTAGGATTAGTAATAACATTATATATATTTGGTATTATACTATTGTGTTATGTTGTATGTAGGGTATAGGTTGTTATGTATATAGTTGATAATATAAAGTTGTTTTGGCGCTTGGGATTGATTCTTCTAATTTATCTCATCTGCAGGATATTATTCTTTTTTTACAATTTTAACGATTTTGATAACAATGCCTTTACAGAAATTGTCTCGGCGGTGTTTTTAGGATTACGATTTGATATTTCGGCAATATTTACCTTAAATTCATTATTGATAGTACTATCTATAATACCTTTTGGCTTTACGAACCAAAAATATTATCAATACTTATTAAAAACCATGTATTTGTTAGTAAATGGTTTTTTTATCACCCTCAATCTTATCGACGTAGTTTTTTACAGCTATACTAACCGTAGAATGACCATTGAAATTTTGCAAATTTGGGATGATGTTTTACCTCAAATACATACTAGCGTTTTGCAGTATTGGTATATTTTAGGGTTTATTGTTTTTACCTGGTGGATCATTGGAAAATGTTACTATATCTATCCAAAGGGAACTTTTAATAGAATATATTCTTATATAAATTATCAGAAAAATCAGTTAGATCAAACCCACCCAGAAGGACGGGGTTTTTTTTATGCTAATAAAAAATGGCAAGCGTTAGTATTAATGGTTTTAGTTGTCGGTGTTAGTGTGATTTTGGCCAGAAACTCCTTTGGGGCACGTCCATTATCACCGGGACATGCTTTTCGCTTTTCTTCATCATCTTTATCTAATCTTGCTTTGAATACCCCTTTTGTTTTTATGAAAAGTATGGTGGGTAGAGCCGTTAAAAGGCGAAATTATTTTACTAAGAATCGTTTGCAATCAATATTAATGAGCAATAGAGTTCTTGAAAACAAAGTATTATATAACAGTAGTGTTAAACCTAATATAGTACTAATTGTTTTAGAGAGTTTCAGTACCGAATATGTGGGTTTAGAAGGTCATAAGCCGGTGTATGCCCCATTCTTGAACAGCCTTGCGCATAAAGGATTATTTTTTAAAAATGCCTACGCCAATGCCAGAAATTCAATTCGTAGTTTACCAGCTATTTTAGTTGGGATTCCTTCTTTAATGAAGGATTCCTTTACAACTTCAATTTATCAAAGTAACACCGTTTATGGTATTGGACATATCCTAAAGAAAGAAGGATACAGTACCATGTTTTTTCATGGTGGACGTAATGGTTCCATGGGTCTAGATTATCTATCAAGATTAACTGGTTTTGATGAATATTATGGTATGGATGAATATTACGATTCTTCTAAGGATTATGATGGAGCCTGGGGAATTATAGATGAAGCATTCTTAAAGCTTTTTAAAGGTAAGATTGATGTATCTTCAAAGCCTTTTCTAGGCGTATTTTTTTCCCTTTCATCGCACCATCCGTTTTTTGTTCCAGCTAAATATCAGGGTAAGTTTGCCAAGGGAACTCAGGATATTCATGAATCTATTGGTTATGTTGATAATGCCTTACGCAATTTTTTCCAAGCTGCTTCTAAGATGGATTGGTATTCTAATACCTTATTTATTATAACTGCCGATCATACTCATCGTATTCATGGACCTGAAAATAATCCCATCATGGATCGATTTGATGTGCCACTTATTTTCTATTCTCCAGGCCAAACATTACCCAAAATAGATACTGAAAGGGTGGTCCAACATACTGACCTTTTACCTAGTATTGTTAACTATCTGGGAATTCGAACCAAACTTCTGCTTCCATTTGGAAACTCGGTTTTTTCTGATGTATCTAATTCTTCGGATAATAAAGGAGAAGCATTATATCAGTATGATGGGAAATATGTCCTTTTAGGAAAAAGTCACTATCTTACATATACTGATGCATCTGGAAGCAAATTCTATGCAATGAAGTCGAAGAGATTTGGTCAAAAGAAAGTGATTCAAGAAAAGCAAGAGCAAGAGATGGAAGAAAAACTTAAGGCCTATCTGCAATTCTACTACAACGGTCTAATCGACAATAGTTGGTATCACTGATAATAAAACGCTACTGGTAAGTTTTTTGCCACCATTATATCTAGTAACTACTATATCTGGTAACTACTAGTCAGGAATCCAAACACATCGAAATCCGATGTAAGGACTCGAGTTTGACGAGGGTCTGTCAAAACCAATTGTGTAAATACCGGCTTCTGATGCATTATTCCACATGCCACTGCGACGCACAGCGCCTCCAGTACCGCCCACCCACTTTCCTGTACCTTGGGTAGAGGTGTATCCACTGGTCGGTTTATAATCATTGGTACTCAGAGTAATACAGTCGGTGCTAAATTCATTCCAATTACTATCGGTGCAACTAGTTGGCCCACTAGTGAAAGAGCTATCACCACTATCCCAATCTACCCATTCCCAGACATCGCCGGAAAAATCCCAAATCTCTTCAGAGTTATTAAGAGTAAGGGTTCTTTTATAGATATGATCTCCACTAGAAGCACAGGTATCAGCAGCACTATTGTAAAGACAGCTTGTTCCTGTGGATGAGGCAGCTGCCGTGTTGGTCCAACTATCTCCGTAAGATATATGTGCACTCCAGCCTCGGGCGAGGGTGCCTGATCCTACGCTACCTCCTGACCAGTTGGAGTCCACTCGTTCAATATCTCTAGCAATGGTCATCCATTGGGGATTGCTTATAAGAGCAAAACTTCCCGATTCAAAACCTGTTTCGCTCATGCTGGAGCATTCAGAAAAAGCGCTGGTTGCATTAATTGAAACGTACGGTGTTCCGGTTGCAGTGGAAGAAATACTACCAGAGCTTCCTTTCATTTCATATTTAGCAACACAAAAACCATCTACACCTAACTCAAAGTTCCCTTCAACCGGAATAAAACCAGTAGGACATGATGTTGGAGCCGATGGACCAATACCAATATCACAATATGGTTTAGTTGGTGCGGTGAAATTACTGGTCCATCTAACGATACCTTTTGATATGCGGATTTCGTCGAGATAACCTTTCAGCTGGCCTTTATTAGTACCTGTATCATCTCCCGGATGGGCGCGACCAAATCTTAATGGCATATTGACCGTCGGAATGTCATGATCCATCAATTTTTTACTACCGAGTAATGTGCCATCCAAATAAATAGCCACATTGTTATCAGACTCTCGAGTAACTGCCACATGGTGCCATTGATGGGAGACAAGAGTACCACTTGCTCCCAAACTATTACCCCAGACGTAAGGGTCCGCATCCATCAAATAAAATGTAAAGTTACCAACATTAGAGTAGTACAATATCCATCCATCGGCATCATCGGTATATAGACCAGAACCTCCATGGTTAATGAGAGAAACATTACTCTCTGTTAATGCTCCATCAAGGTTGATCCAAAAATCAATTGTAAAGGTTCCACTACCAAACTCCCAGTCAGCGCTGTGCGTGATATCCAAATAATTCCCGTTCCCATCGAAATAAATAGAGGAATTTCCAAATTTTTTATCCGCAGTCGAGTGTTTTGTATCACCATAAGGGGTGATACTATGTCCACTGACAGAACTATCAGTAAAAGTGGTGCTTGCGTCGGTTGTGTCAGAGTGAAGCAATAACACGGTGTTAGAGGAATTTCCAGGAACATAATTACAAGCAAGGATATCAGTGCCGCAGTGAGGATAGTTCGGAGGAGTAAAATTAGTTGTCCATCTTGCGATGCCTTTTGATATTCTGATTTCATCGATGTATCCAGTAAATGGATATTGGCCTTGGGACCATCTACCAATTTCAACATCACTTGTATAATTATCCATAGCAGCAGAACTGGTAGCTGACCCTAACAATTCTCCGTTTCTATATATCTTCCAACTGCTGGAATTCCTTACAACAGATACATGGTACCAAGTGTTAATTGCCCAACCGTTGGTCCCTGTATTAAAGTCAACTGATTTTATCATTGAATTATAAGAAAAAAATCGTATTCCGTCAGTAGGTTCCCATGAGACAGCCCACATATTGCCGTTATCGACTCTTTGCTTTATCAGTTTCTGCGAAGAGCCTAGTTCAGTGAAATGAACCCAAAAATCAATTGTAAAGTCCCCACCACCAAAGTTCCAATCTTCACTATCGGAAATAGTCATGTAATCTCCGTCCCCATCGAAATATATAGAGGTATTTCCAAATTTTTTATTCGCAGTCGAGTGTTTTGTATCACCATAAGGGGTGATACTATGTCCACTGACAGAACTATCAGTAAAATTGGTATCACCATTTATTGTGTCGGAATGAAGTAATAAAACGGTATTAGAATCTTCGGCAGTACAAACAGAAGAATACGGCTTGTTTGGTGGCGAAAAGTTTTCGGTCCAACGTGTTATGCCTTTGGAGATGCGTAGCTCATCAATGTATCCAGTAAAGTAATAATTGGTATCATAATAGGTTTTACCTATACTTAGAGTTGTATTTGATGCTAGATTTGAAATACCAGTAGTATCTCGCATCATTCCATTTATATATAATTTTACATTAGTACCATCTCCTACTACAGCAAAATGATACCATTGATTGGCGCTCAATCCGTTAGAAAATATGGAACTGCCTTGATTACTTGCTGAGTATGCAAAAAATTGAAGTTTTCTATTTACCCCATCATAGTAGACATTTATTCCCCAACCATTACGAGAACCTGATTGATTTATCGCGCCCATTACTCCCATTTCTAAAGGCTGCTCTGGTAATCGAATCCACATATCAATAGTAAATATTTTAGATTCAGAAAAATCTACATCATTGGTTGAATCTACTTTTAAGTAACTACTACCGTCAAAATACATCAACTTATCAAAGGCTGAATTTCCAGCGGGATAGTCAATTCCTTCTGTTGCTGGGGATATGTGCGTTACTTGACCACTTGGGATGGTCACAGTGTGTGGACTTAGAGAGCTATCTATAAAATCTTGACCACTTCCATCTCCATGAAGTATTAGTACGGTACTTGAGTCAATACCTCCTATTGAGGTAGTATCAAGCTTCAAGTCATATGTCTTGCCTCTTCCATCGTTGTATAAATCTGAGATCTCGTCTGCGGTTAAAACACGGTTCCAGTACCCAACCTCATCAACGTTGCCATCTAGAGCATTCTGTGGTTCACCTTGATTGTAACCCAAATTTAATTTCTTATTAGGAGCGGGAATGACAGCTTCCGCTATAGCATTACCTTGAACCCCATCCAGCCAAATATAGCGATTGCCCGTAGGAGGCACAACAAGTACGACATGATGCCAATTAGTGTCTAATATACTTAAACCAGAGGATTTCCAAGATGATAAATCATAAAACCCAAGCACTCCATTTCCCAAGAGTCCGGTTCTGCCCATGTTGAGTTGCCATCCGGTAACTGCAGTTCCATCATAGTTTCCTATTACGGCCAACATTTTTGGTGAAACTATCTCTGTGGTAGTTGTTCTTTTTATCCAAAGCGATATAGAAAAGTTATTTTGATCAGTTATAGCTCCATCACCGGCCAGTTCAACAAAATCACCAGTTCCGTCAAGGAGAAGGCTACTGTTAATGCTCATTACAGGTGCGTCAGTAGTCGGGTCCCCCATAATAACACCATTATTAACTCCTTTTTCATCGTAAGCTATCCCACTACTGGATTCATCCAGGCTCCAATAGGAAACTAGGTCATTGTTGAGGGTGTTATGGTCTTTTATTGTTAAATATTGACTGGTATTATAAACATATTCTACTGTAGCTGTCCCACAACTTGAAATATTTCCAATCGCATTTTGAACCTTTATATAAAAGTTATATGTTCCTCCGTCAGCTAGAGGAGAAGAAGTTAGATTGATAGTAGTATCACTGGCAGTACCGGAAGCTACCTGATTACTACATGTATTATCACTGTATAGGTAAACTGTGTCTCCTAAGTGAACACCTTCTATTTGAATAGTTGGTGTTGAGTTATTGCTGGGAGAGGACGCAGGGGCATTTACAGATAGATTAACAGAATAATATTGAGAATTGGGTAACGAGTCAGAAAAATTTGCGGTCCAACGAGCAGTTGTAGAAACGCGGAGTTCATCGATTTGACCGTTTATGTAGCTGAAACCGGTATCTGTATATGTATTTGCACCACACCCAATAAATAATTTTTTCCACTCACTAACCTCGTAAGTATCAGTACCACTGGCAATTGAAATGCCATCAAGATACAAGTTCCAGTTATTACTACTATCTCGAACAACAGCGATGTGGTGCCATTCTCCGGCAGACATTCCATGGGCAGCACTGAGTTCAACGACATTTGATCCACCAGATTGATGAACAAAACGTAAATTCGTGCCGGAATTAAAGAGATGTAAAATAACGCGATCACCCGTGCTATTACCAATTCCAGCGACAAACCATGTTTCCTCAAAAACTTCAAATCGTGTCCAAAGATCAATGGTGAATGGGTTACCTGCCATATAGAGAGATTCACTTTCACTATCCATTGCTTTGATGCAAGAATCTACACCATCAAAATCCATAGCTGATTTACCAAACTCTCCGTGAGCGTATGTTTCATTGTGTTGCGCACTTCCGTGGGCAGTTACGGTGAAATTATTTGAACTTGAATCAGCAAATGTTGTACTACCTGTAGTCGCATCTGAATGGATCAAAAGTACGGTTTCGGCCCCTGCAGAAAGATCAGGAGTAGTAAGATCTATAACGTAGTCAGAGCCAGTAGTTGAACAAGACGATGGGAAATTTGAACCATTGTTTGCTACTTTAGTATATATGGAGTAGGTTCCTTCAGTTAGTTCATCAGTGGTAATATCAACAGTTGGGCCGGTAGCCACTGCATATTTTAGTGGCACATCACAGCCACTACCTGTTGATTTATATAGACCAACGGTATATCCATTTACCACTCCGCTAATTCTAAAGGTAGGTGTAGTATCACCATAGGGAGAATTAGAAGGATCAAGTAAAGCAATAGTTGGAGTGTCTGGGGTATATAGATAAGCTCTATTGGGCACCGTAAAATTTTCGGTCCAACGGGCAATTCCCTTGGAAATACGGATTTCATCTAAATATCCGATAAAGAATTGTGCTTCATTTCTAGCTCCTATTTGAAAGTCGCCGGTAGCATTCATAGGAGTTTTCCCTGTTACATCCACGGTTGTTTGTTGTGTACCATCTTTAAACAATCGAAGGGTATTGCCATCTCTGACAACAGCAATATGATGCCAAGTATTTTCGGTTATGGCTCCAAAACTATCACCATTGCCAAAATTAAATTGAGAACCATCGGTTGATCCATATATTTCTAATTCAGAAACATGAATGTTCCAAAAGATATTTAAAGGACCCTGTGATCCACCGTTAGTATGAGCCATTACCATAGTAGATTCAGACATAGATCCCCTTCTGATCCAAAAATCAATTGTAAAATCGTCTGACCCAAAACTCCAATCATCACTATCTGCAATATTCAAATAATCCCCAGTTCCGTCAAAGTAGATTGAAGTATCGCCAAATTTCTTTTGGTCCGCCTTATGGTGTACGTCACCTTGTGGAGTGATTGAATGGTTCTCAGATGACGAATCATTAAAGGTTGTAGAACCATCTGTAGAGTCGGAGTGAATTAATAACTTCGTGTAGGTGTCATTGCCGTGTTGGTTATTGCAGTAAGGTTTTGTTGGTGGATTAAAATCTGCGGTCCACCTAGCAATACCTTTTGAGATTCTGACTTCATCAATATATCCATCCATCGAGCTGCTGTATGTTCCATCCATTCCACCTAAAAATAAAGATTGGGCGCCTGATAAAATATTTGAAGCATCATTTACAGTAGTACCAACTTGAAAACCGTTGATAAAAAATCTCATATTCCCAGATCCATCACGAGTAACTGCAATGTGATGCCAAGTGTCAATATTAGGCATTGCTGATTGACTTGCACTGATTCCTGTATGCCACCCTCCATTGTATGAATCAAATCTGAACCCATTTGTTGGATGATAGTTTATATACCATCCTGGTGTGTAATAACTTGAACTTCCCGAATTGGTAGAGACAAATTTTACGACGTTATCGACTGTTTTCAATCTTGTCCAAAAATCTATGGTAAAAGCGCCTGTCCCAAAATTCCAATCATCACTATTAGGTATGGTGATATATTGAGAGTTAGCAGCTATGTATTCAATACTTGATATTCCAAATTTCTTTTGATCAGTGGAATGTAGAATACCTCCATTTCTGTTTAGTGTATGAGATGAAGCAGAGACATCAGTAAAATTTGTTCCTCCATCAATTGTGTTGGAATGAACTAAAAGTTTGGTGTATGAATCGATTGGTATACAGTAGGGATAATATAAGTATTCAAAAGCAGCACTACAACTTGACTTGTTTCCCGCAGGATCAGTTCTGTCCGCATAGTAGCTTTGAGTTCCAAAAGAAGAAATTTCACTGCTGGTCAGTTTTATGGTAGTATCACTTGCTGTGCCAGATGCGGCAAGATTAGAACAACTACTATCAAAATATAGTCTGACTGAGTCTCCATTTTCAACACCACTTATATTGATTGATGGTGTAGAGTCAGAATATGGAGGTCCACTATTAGGTGCTGGTTCAGTTAAAGTTAATGCTGAAGGAGGATCAGGAGCAGTGGAATCTAAGGTATAGTTTGCACCGCTTGTTGAGCAAGATGATGATAAATTTGAACCATTATTTTCTACTATGGCATACATTGAGTAGGTTCCATCAGTTAATGGGTCAGTAGTAATATCTATTGTGGTTCCACTAGCGGTAGATTGTTTTAATTGAGTATCACAACCACTACCGGTTGATTGATAGAGTCCAACCGTATACCCATTTCTCACTCCACTAATTCTAAAAGTAGGTGTGGTATCATTACTTGGTGATGATGTAGGATCTTGCAAGGCAATGGTTGGTTCAGCTGGGATATCATAATATGGTCTAATGGGTGGTGTAAAGTTTGCGGTCCAACGAGCGACGCCTTTGGATATGCGGATTTCATCCAAATATCCAGTGAAAGTCCAGTCAAAAAACCATTTTCCTATGCTTAAATCAGTGTTCAGAAGAGTGTTGTCCTGGGTGTACGTTGCTGAATCCTCTACAATACCATCGATGAATATCTTAATCGACGTGCCTGATCTGGCAACAGCAACATGATGCCAATTATTATCATTTATGTCCGATGTACTTATTAGTGCTGGATAATTCCCCATGACGGTAGTTGGGTACTGGTAGAATGATATTTTGTTGGCAATTCCATTATTTATGTCAAAAAACCAAAATCCATTTGTTACATTTCCTGTGATAGAATCTCTACCGATTGGTATTTCCCCTCGCGTAGAACTAGTTTTTATCCAAAAGTCCAAAGTGAAATTTTCAAGTACAATATCCCAGTCATTACTATCTGGAATGCTCAAATAATCTCCATCCCCATCAAAATACATTACGTTACCAAAGGCGGGGTTTCCAGCAGGATACTCAATACCCGCAGTTGTTGGAGATACCTGGTTGGCATCATTACTAGGAACAGTTATATTGTGTTGCTTATAAGAACTATCTACAAAATTTTGATCATTTTCATCACCATGAATCATTAGAACAACATTTGAATCAATTCCAGATGGTTCTGTATCATAAGCATAGCTGGCACCTTCTGTTGAACAGTAAGATGGTATATTGGAACCATTGTTTTCCACTTTAGCATAAATAGAGTGTAATCCTTCAGATAACGCCTCAGTAGTAATATCTATAGTTGGGCCAGTGGCAACTACATATTTTAAAAATACATCACATCCAGTACCCAGTGATTTATATAATCCAACCGTATATCCATCCGCTACTCTACTGATCCTGAACGTTGGTGTGGAATCAGTACCAAAAGATACACCGGGATCGATTAAAGCAACGGTGGGAGCGGTTGATGCGTCAAAATATGGTCTAGTGGGTGGTGTGAAGTTTTCGGTCCAACGAGCGATACCTTTGGAAACACGGAATTCATCTATATATCCGTCAAGATAAATAGAAGAGGTGCTATCACGTCTACCAATCTCTAAAGGACCTGGTGTAAAACTTACCTGACTGCCAATATTTCCTTTTTGGATTCCATCAACATATAATTTGATATTAGTACCGTCGCCAATAAACGCTAAATGGTACCATTGATTCAAATTAGCGGATGATTTCCAATTAGTAACTCTGGCTTGTTGGGTTTGAGCGTTAACTAGTATGATCAAATCTTGAGTATTTTTAACAAAAAAGTGTACCAATTTTTTG
>CAZJDM010000124.1:0-14040 GCA_964544765.1 uncultured bacterium | reverse complement strand
CCATCTTGAATTGTAACAGCAAACAAACTTCCTGAAACCAACATCATCATAGCAATACTCAAAACCTTCCCTTGTAACATCCTTAACATAATCACTCCTTTGATTAAAACGTTAGAAAATTAAGAAAAACTAAAAATCTAAATCGGCCCAATCACCTAGATCACCTAAATCATCTGAGCCTGATGAATCATCTTCATCCGAGGAACCATCATCATCCCCCTCAGAAGCTGTATCACTCGTATCTTCAGCTGTCTCATCACTATTATCACTATTATCACTATTACTTCCATCATTATGATTAGCATTACTCTCATCATCTCGTGCTACTTCTTCATTCACACTATCATCGTCTCCACTTTCGGTGTTGTCATTAGAGTCATTATCACCAACACTATTGTTACTAACTTCACTAGTCATTTTACGAGAATCCAGGTAATGTTTTAAACTAGCAGAACCCTTTAAAACAGATAGTTTCTCTCCATTTTCTAACAATACTGATTGCAAATGGGCCAAAGGTATATCTGAACTATAATATAAATAACGACCTTCATGAGTAATTTCTACAACCGGGATTTCTTCTCCCTGATAAACTCTCATTTTCTCAGGGTACTCTTGTCCGCCAGCCACAGCCGACTCAAATATCTGATTAGTTATCAATGGTGAAAAAGATGAAAAAACATTCTCGATATAATCAGGCGTTCCATCAAAATCTTTTTGAGTAATTTGGCGCTCCTCAATTCCTTGCCCCGGAGTGTACCATGCCGGCGGCACAATGTAACATCGATCAAGTAGGACGGATCCATCTGCTAGAGAATAAGTTCGAATATACACAGCCGAAGCAGCCTTCTGAACAGATTTCGGCAATAGATCAGACATCTTTTTACTTCTCAAATCCTCTTTACTAAAAGGATTTCCCGTGAGATTTAAAATATACAAACTCAGTTGAACTTGGTCCTCTATAAGCTCCCCAACTAAATAAAAATAAGAAGATGTCTCTTGTTTGCTGGATTTATTAGTAAACAAACGCTCAATCAAAAGAGCCCCACTAAACTTGTGATCCTTGCTATTATAGGAAAAAAATCGCATTTTAGAATTTTCAGCTTCTTCCACAAGTTGAATCTTCTTAACTTCATTCTCTTTTTCTTTTTTTCGTTTTAATTCTTCCGCTTCAATTCTGTTTCGCTTTGCTTCCAATAATTTCTTGTTCTTAGCATATTGATAATTATCAATAGTGAATTGTTCACAAGCTACAAATACACCCAAAACCACCATAAAAATAAACTGAATTCTCATATCTCCCTCACTAAACTTTGGATTGTTGATTGCTTATAGATTGCTGACTGTCTATAAATGATTATTGATTGTTTATGATAAGAAGAGATTAACTCTAACTTCCTTTTAAAAAACACCTGCACCTCCATTCCTTAGAGATGTTTATTTTATAGTATTGACACACACTTAATTTGGTAAATCCCTACCAAAAAGAAGCGGATATGTCAACTCCAAACCAAAGTATTTTAAAGGTTAACGTAAGATTAATGGATATGATAGGAGCGGGATAGCAAGTAAATAAAGCTACTTACGCCTACTAAGCACTTTATCTACAACACTGCGCATAACATCTGGTTTAAAGGGCTTGGTGGCCCAAACAGATACACCAAGACTTCTACCTTCATTAGCAATTTTAACACTTGTTTCGGTAGTCAACATAATGATCGGAACATCCTCATATTCCTTAACTTGGCGGATCTTCTTAATAAGCTCCAAACCCGTCATATCAGGCATGTGTAAATCACTAATGATTAAATCAAAAACACGCTTATTAATTTCCTCTAAAGCTTCTTTTGGGCCTTCAGCTTTTATAACTTCACACTCATCACTAGACAATGCAATCTCAATAAGTCTAAGAATAGAAATAGAATCATCGACTGCTAATATTGTAGTCATATAGACCCCCTTATTACCAAATTAATTATTACTTAATTTATCCTTCATTACTTTTCACTCATTACTTTCACTAAATCATTAAAACTCTTTTCTACCTCAGCTAAGTATTCTCCTTGACGAAAATGTATCTCGAAAAGTTGTTTTTTTTCAACTAAATCATTTAAATGATTTTTCAATCTATACATTGGACCAGATACTTTATGTGATAACCAAAGACCTCCAAAAATAAGTATAACAAATGCAATTACTGAAGTGGATATAAAAAAGGACCATAATAATGTTTCTTGTTTTTGAATAAATTCAAAATAAATATGATCGGAATCAAACTTAGCTATTAATCCGATCGTATTTAGCTCATAGAAAAAATAATATAGAGAACCGGAATATAGAATGAAAATAATTAAGAAAGGAACCAAAAATAATAACAGTAACCTTAGTTGAAAATGTGGATCAATTAGAAATCTTTTTAATTTTCTAATTTTTCTACTCTCTTTTATATCAGGTTTACCTGGCATTACTTACCCCAAGGAACTCTGGATCAAAACAATTTTTATCTATGATATAAAATTATTATACTATTAATATCAATGTGCTTACAACCAATTAGATATTTAGTTTTTGGAAGAGATATTTTTGTTTATCGATGATCAGCAGCTAATTCTTGCAATTCTTGTTGATAAGTTGATAAACTTTCCATAAAAGTTTCTAACCATTCTATCATAGTTTGCTTACCTTGCTCATCAAGCAGTGATTCAAAAATGATTTTTAGCATCTTTTCTTTTCGTTGTAAAAGGGCGTGAATTTGAGCCACTATAATGGGATGTGGTTCATTTAAGGACCTGAGCCATATTAAAAATCTTTCCGCGAATTGACTATATTTATCTAATATTACATACTCTGGATCATCTTTTATCAAATATGACAGATCATAATCAAAAGGAGCTAAAAAAACTTCATTAGTACTTGCAAGTACCAAACGAGCTACATTATGTTTTTTTTTGTATTCATAATCCTCATTACGAATAAATTTGTTCCAAAGCTTAATTTGTAACATGGAGGTTGGATTGAATTGGGGATAATATGGAACAGGTTGTTTTTGGGCATTCACCCGATAAGCTACGAGAGTATTTACCGATCGATCAAATCTATAGAAAAAGAGTTCTTCTTTTTTCATACCACAACGTTTGGCTAACTTCTTTTTTGATTCCAGAAAAAAACCATATATTTGTGAGTACTTTGATCCATCGAGATTTAATAAGGTAACTTTGGCCAATCTGGGTTGCAAGGAAAGTGATCGCAATGTTCCTTGCATGACATAGAGATAATATTCCTGTAGTAGCTTACGCCGCTCCTTTTCAAAAAAATCAGGATCATCTGAACACTGAAGATATAATTTTAATTTTTTACCTTCCTTTTTAAAAATGTTCCAGTCTTGACTTTTTTTAATACCCTTTTTTACTTTCCTGATCACATGTATACTCAAAGGACGTATATCACATTCCTCAAAACGATAATTCCCCCTAGCAACAACTGTTACAGGAATATTTTCCCCCTTACCCAGTTTTCTTTCATTATAAGAAAAAGTACCTGTAGTCTTGGTTTGATCTTTGTGTTCTGATACTGAGATTGCAGAATCATTTACATGATCAAAATTGGATTTCAAAATAATATTTATTGCATCATGAGGATTTCGATTCGAATACAATGGTGCCCGAGATGGCAAACAAATCCTGGGAAGGTATCTTGATTCAATAGAAGTAAAGGCTACCCCCTGACCATACAATTGATACGACCATATATAAAGAATCAATAAAAATGAAAAAGAAATAATCTTCATGACCAAAACAAATTAAATTTTTTAATTGGTAAAAATAAACAAACTAAAACAATAATAGTTTTCCTATATCAGACTTATAAACAAATCAAGATATTTTTATATTATAATTTTCTAATGTTTATAAGAATACAATTTAACGCTATAAAATTACTACTAATTAGGTGCTTTTAAACTTTGGGTTTAATAGCTACCACCCCCAAATTTCCGGCTGGTAAAGTTAGATTCCATTTTAGATTCAGTTTACTTATAGTAATATTTGAAAAATCATACAAACGGTTTTTAAAAGGTAAAAGATGTATCCAATATGGTAATGAATATCTGTTCCAAACGCTAAAGACACTCTTAATTATAAATCCCTCTTTATGTAATAACTTCTTAATAGTTCTTTTGTTAAATAGATAAACATGTTGAAGATCAAAAATGGGAGATCTCTCCCCCATAATCTTAGCTGAACATGATTGTTCATTATGACTAATAATATAAACCATACCCCCCGGTTGAAGCATTTTATACACTTTGGATAAACACACACTTGGATTGATCAAGTGCTCAATAGTTTGAAACATACATATTAGATCAAATGATTGGTAATCATCCATTTTAGTTTGTTCAAAATTTTCGATCTTAATAAAAGGACGAATATGATCATCAGCCAGACCTTTAGCATATGAACTTGGATCAATACCATAAACATTTTTAAATCCAAATTTTTTCAAAGCAGTTAAAAAAAAGCCCCGTCCACAACCTATCTCAAGGGCCTGCGACTTCTGTTTTAATAGCTTCTTATTTTTATTTAGATACTTTAAATAAGTCTTGGTAATATTGGACTCTTCAACTTGGTATTCAATTTTTCCTTTAGCATACAATCGATGAATATCATTTGAATCCAAAATAGGATCAGAATATAACAAACCGCACTTTTGGCACCTGACAACACGGTAATGGATACCACTTGGTCTTCCTCTAGCTTTAAACAATTCCTCGGAAATATCGCTCTCACAAAAAGTAGATGTAAAGACCTCCGTTTGAAGATCCTTTCCTAATTTGCCACAAAACAGACATTCCACTTGTTTCATAAAGAATTATTTCCTTGATAGCCTATTTAAAATTTTTAAATTGTGTATCAACTTTTAATAACTAAACATTGACCAGTTGATAACCATATTGGCTTTTCCAATTTTCCGGCAAAAAACTCATCAACCGCTTTTTTGGCACCTTTGCAAGATAAATATCCATAGTCATCAAATAAAATAAAGCCTCCTTTTACCATACGAGGATAAAAGCTGCTAATCCCGTCTAACACCGATTGATAAAGATCACAGTCAATATGAACCAAAGCAAATTTCCTTTCTTCCTCCCCCTTGAATGTTTCTGGAAAAACTCCTGGTTTGATAATCAAATTTGGGTATTGCTTCAAATAATCTTCTACATCTTCTACACTAGTCCGACCCAAATTACCTTTTCTATATACTTCAAAATCTTTACCATTGTACGGCATGCCCGTAAAGGTATCAAAAAGTAATAATTCTTTCTTATTTTGCGAAACGTCTTGGTTGCTACCTTTAGTTTGGTTGCTGTCAGTAGGTTGGTTACTTTCAACGAGTTGGTTTGTTTTTAGAATCTCGGCCAACATTCGAGCTGATCCTCCTTGATAAACTCCTAGTTCCGCCCAATCTCCCTCTAAATTAACAGCGCTTTTGGCAAATTGAAATAGTTGAAATAACTTAGTTTTATTAATATATGTACGTTCTTTTACCAAAGCATAAGCATAATTAAAATCACTTTTCCCTTTCCATCCAAAAACACTCCGAACACCATTAACCGCTATAAACAACTCATAGAAAACATTTTGAATTACTATTAAGAAATAATATACTAGCAAGTGAGGTTTAATGATTATCGGAGATATTAAACAACTACGAATGAATTTCATAAAAATTTCCATTTACCCGGATATTTCATTATCTTATTCTCAGGTTAGGATTATTTTGATACATCGCAATAGACATACCATTTTCCAACTTACATTATTTATAGAAGTAATATCTCTTTTAACATAATGTCCGAGAATTCTCAATATATAATCTCTGATTTTGAAGAAGAGCTGTTCACATAATATGTTACCGATTAAATCAAAAATTATTTTACAAATATTACTAATTTAATTAGTTTTTCCTTGATTTTTTCATTAAGCCTATATAAATATACCTCCATATAGAGAGATATTAGTAAATATCAGCTACAATTTTAGCCCCTTATCAAAAACAACACATAAAACGGTTTATGTTTCATATGCCCATCTCAAAAATTATCTACACTCTTTCTTGTTTACTCATACTAACGGCCTGTAGAGAACTGGACTTATCTCAGGATCCTTTCTTAACATCAACTCGCGAGTCAATTATCCATCATTCAGTTTTACAACAGTATACCAACCCATCCATTGCAAAAACTCCTCCTAAATTTAAGAGTAAAACCACTGATGAGCCATTTGCAGAGTTTAGGTTCCCAGAAGGAGCTATAAGTGACTTATTTAAAGATGCGGTCCTTACCAAAATAACTACTGAAGAACCCAGTTATATTAAAATCCTTGATGATATTCAATTATCTCCTTATCATCAAACTATTACTTTCTCAGGAACCTTTACCATACCTCCTCATTTAGTGGGTTTTCTAGATCATAAATTAGAACCGGGATTATTAGAATCAATACACCGATTTAAACTAACCTTCAAACCATCGGTAAGAGTATTACCTGATAACAATTATCTTAATCTTCAATTTACCTCCTTTACAATTAACGACCTAGAATTAGTTCAATTATTTCCATTACTTTCTCAATTTGTATTAACTATATTATCAAACAGTCAACTATCAAATATCATTCAGGACAAAGAACATAAGTTTAATAAAAGGTTAGCTGATTTCCATATATCGGTACGTATTCATGAATTTACCAAACAAAAACATATTCAATTTTTTCCTGCGAATAAAACTATTAGATTAGCCATTCAACCTGATAAAGTATTCGACCTTAACTCTTATAAAAAAACACCTAGATTAAAAGAAGTTATTGAATCTTTACGACTATGGACCATCACCCCTATGAGGTTTTTAAACTCTAATGTCAATGTCTTTTATATTGCCATAGGCATAGGCAAACCTTCATCCAAATGGATCAACCGATTCAATAAACGATTAAAAGAAGACGCCCAAAAGATAGTTTCTGAACAGCAAGATGAATTAAAAGAGTACAGCAACATTCCTTTAATTGAAAAAGATTTAAGACAGCAATTGGAAAAAACTTTAGATACTTTTGGCCTAAAAAAATTATTTGCACAAGAGAGAGCCGAAAAATATATTTTTTTGGAACATATCAAAAAACAAATTCAAAACACTTTGACCATTAATAACCCCTCTTTCTTATTGAATCCTCGTAATACTTTTGAAAAACTTAACAACTCCCTGGTTATTCAAATTAGGTTATTCATTGAAGATCTTGCTAATCGGCGTTATGCCAGAATGAGTATGTTTACTGATGGAACTTCCAGAAATACTAAATGGCCGGTTTGGGTACAACAGATCGGGCAACGATCTTTAAATGGACTTGCGCGCCAACTGCGAGACGTTCAAGTCAATAATAAATATATCTTTAATCGTCTTAATATCAAAATTATGCCTAAATTACCTGGAATCATGGTTTCTGGAAATATAAATAACGACATAAATGATATACTACCGAACTATCTTAAAAAGACCGATGGATCACCCTTCACCATTTATCAATCTTATTCCGGGCAAGGAATACCATTTACCGCTTTACTCAGTTTTCATTTTCTACCAAATAGCTGGCTGAGAATGCAATTAATAGAAGGAACTTTATTTAGTGGTGACACCACGATCCGCTTTACACCATATCAAGAAACAGGGCATTTTATCCTGCGATTGATTCAATTAGCTGTGACTAAAGCAATAATAAATATTACCATCAACCTACCTACAGCCGCCGAAACTGTAGTAGAATCTCTCAGGAAAGAAGAGAATATTAAAGAAGTGAAACAAAAACTTAGAAAGACCGTTAGAGAAATATATCTTCCTATCAATAAAATACCAACTCGATCTTTTAGAGACAGCGTGACAGCCATAGGGCAACTATTAGAAAGAAACTTTCAAACCAGTAGTTTGTATGATGACCCAGAACAAAATGTCGTTTTAAAAAGAAATTTAGAAAAAATGGTGAAATACCGGGATGGAGCAATATACATACGTTTAGATCCCAATGTAACATCAAAAGATCTTATTCCTAGATCTAGTAATATCCAAATCTGGAACGTCGAACCAACTTACGCACCGTCATTGGGACAGAGCTTTTTAGAAATAGCTGTTGGTACCGGATATCGAAATAAACAATATGTACAATTACTGTCTTCACGTAAAAGAAAAATTGATTCTATTACTGGCAATTCTTCTCCTCATTCCAAAACCAAGAAGAAATCTTCAACGGTTGGTTTTAGGACATTTATCGGTTTTGATAATCTAAATCAATTAATTAATGGTTATTTAAGGGAAATTAAAACTAAGATTAATCGAGAAATTGATTTAGAAATGAAAAAAAATCAAGTTCAAGAACATGTCCGTGTTAACAGTTTAGCTGTTAAGATTCGTCCCGATCTATCCATAGAACTTTACATTTACTTATCTTTAATTGAAAAAACTGAAAGATCCATTTGGAATCCCTTTAGTTGGGGAAAAGATAGAATTTATAAAACAACTGATACCATTTTTATTAAGATTAACCTTTATATAAAACAAGTTCCTATTTCCAGACTTTTGACAAAAGGCAAAATTGATCTACGCTCCAAAGAAGTTTTATTTAATGATTATGCCTTTGCTATTGACTTATCTAGAAGCGTTATCGAAACCGGTAAATATTTTCTTTTACGACGAATATTGAAAATATTAGATATAGCTACATTAGGTCTATTTGGATTTTTAGATATTGATAAAATAATGAAACAAATTGCCTTTGAAAAACTCAAACCCTTAATAGACAATAATGCCATGGAGGGAAATACTATTCTCTGGGATGCTCACATCAACAGGTATGCAAAATTATTATTAAAAGGAGACAACCTAATTGTTGTTCCTAATCCCAAATTTCTTTCAAGATACTTGGAGGTTGTTCCGATTCCATCATCTAAAAACAATAATATAGTGATTTATCCCATGCAAAATATGTTACAATTGGATTATGCCAGTCGACCTACTCTGGTGCAATCGGATCAAGAACGATTATTTCGAATATATGACACCATCCAGAAACTATTCGAACCTCTTACTTCAGGCAGAATGTCAGCCAATACCTTTTTAAGGTCTACCAATTTAAAAGTTCTTTTTGAAAATGTAGATGCTAACCACCCCAGTTTGTTCCAACAATTGTTAGATATTAACAATGAATATCCTGAGTTAAATAAGAAATATCATACTGAATGTGGTTTAGAGATTATGCTTTTTGCAGCTTCAGTTTATGCCTTTCATGGACATATCCAATACTTTGTTTCGCAATTGGACCAAGATGACCTAACCAACGAAGAGACTGAATTTGTTGGAAAATTAGTTGACCATTCTACTTCTCTACGCGCAAATATTCTTTGGCCATTTATGACAATCTATAATAAGCGTCATTTAACCAAAAATAATAATATCATTACTAGAGGACCGACTGATTGGACCTACTTATTTTATAAGGAAGCCTTATTTGCTCACATGTTATACATGGAAATCGTTAATAGTTATTAAAAATATATAAAAGATAATTAGTGTTTTAATTAAATATTATTTTAAATCTAGTTAACCACTACAAGCATATGATTTTATTTGATTAAACATGTTTATAGATCAATCAAACACTATAAAATGCAGTTAAAGTTCCACCTAGAGACAATTTTTTAAAGAGATTAACTTGCATTTTCCTTCAATCTAATTTAAAACCTATAGAAGGGTTTGGATAGGCTTACCGCCGTAATTCCAATAAAATTATGTCTTTAGGAGTTTTTTTATGGTCAACAGGGATACACCAATATCTAGATTATCCTGGGAAGAATATAGTAATTTAGACATCAAAACCAGATGTTCATATTTAAACACAACTGACGGACCTTACCATGTTATCCTTAGCCAGCAATTTGACCGTGAAAGACTTGATTATACATGCGCGCTTGCCACCAAAATCAGAACCATAGCTAAAACTAAAGAAGGTTCTAATTTCTTATCTAGTTTATTAAATCACAAAAGAGCCATGCTTTACTTTGTACAGCCTTCTTCAAGAACATTTTTATCATTTCTCTCTGCTTGCAAGATTTTAGGCATTAGAAGCGGTGAAACAAGAGATGTTTCTACCTCTTCTGAGATAAAAGGTGAGTCCCAAATTGATACTGTTAGAATCTTAGCTAGTTATTTTGATTTTATCATTATGCGACACCCTTCAGCTGGCTTTGCTGAAAAAATTGCCTGGGTTTTGGAAAACTCTGATCGACCGGTCCCGGTTATTAATGGTGGTAGTGGTGCGGACCAACATCCTACTCAAGCGTTATTAGATTTATATACCCTACAAAGATCTTTCGAAGATCGTGGTGGAATCGATAATAAAAAAATAGCAATCGTTGGAGATTTAGCTCGAGGACGAACAGCTAGATCTTTAGCTCGATTACTTGTTCATTATAATAATGTTCAATTAGTATTTGTTTCACCTGAAACCCTGAAAATGAGGGATGATGTTAAACAAGAGCTTGAAGCAGCCAGAACTCCCTTTTATGAAACGAACCAATTTATGAGTGTATTACCCGAGGTTGATGCTGTTTACATGATGAGGATTCAAGATGAATACGATATAGGAATTGATAACTCCAGCATAAATTACCAAGATTTTCATATGACCGCCAAACATTTAGAAGCTCTTAAAAAGGACGCTATTATTATGCATCCACTACCCAAGAGAGATGAAATATCAATGGCGGTTGATAGAGATCCTCGGGCAATGTATTGGCGACAAGTTAGAAATGGTATGTGGGCACGTACAGCATTAATTTCTCAGATATTTAAAGTCGATAAAGATATTAACGCATATAATATTTAGTTATTGAGTTATATTGTAAATATAATATTTATTTTTTATGAAGCTGAAGCATGAAGCCTTTAGTTGTATTAGCAATTGGTGGTAATTCGCTGATAAAGGACCCTTCGCGTGTAACGGTTGAAGATCAAATTTCTGTTTGCAAAGAAACCGCACGACATATCGTCCGCATTATCAAGCAGGGTTTTCGTATTCTTATCACTCATGGCAACGGTCCTCAAGTAGGTTTTATTCTAAGACGTACTGAACTTGCCAAAAATGAACTACATCTAGTTCCGCTTGATTCTATAGTGGCTGATACTCAGGGAGCCTTGGGTTATATTTTACAAATGGCCATTAGTAATGAGCTACGTACCCAAGGTATTAACTACCCTATTGCTACTATTATTACTCAAGTTGTAGTAAATAAAAATGATCCTTCTTTTCAAAACCCAACTAAACCTATTGGTTCTTTTATGGATGAAACCACTGCCTTGTATCATCAAAAAAATGATGGATGGACCGTTATTGAAGACGCTGGTAGAGGCTACCGTAGAGTGGTACCATCACCTCACCCGATACGAATTGTAGAAAGTGATACTATCAAAACTTTGTTAGAAAAAGATCATATAATTATAGCCGTTGGTGGAGGCGGAATACCGGTGTATGAAAATAATGGAGGAATACTCAAAGGAATAGAAGCTGTAATTGATAAAGATTTCGCTTCCAGCTTAATCGCTAGATCGATCCATGCTGATATATTATTAATCTCTACTTCTGTTGATCATGTATATATCAACCATGGAACTACTGAGGCTCAACCATTAAAAAACATATCGATTAAAGATGCTCTGGAATATATCCATCAAGGACAGTTTGGCCAAGGTTCCATGTTACCTAAGATACAAGCATCTATCGAATTTGTTAAGCAAACTAAAAATAGGACCATTATCAGTAATACTGAAAACCTATTAGAAGCTATCAATGGGAAAACCGGTACCCATATTACCATATAACCCAAAAATCAATCGAAAAAATATTAGTTGATATATAGTCACAATTTGTTAAATATCTACGTGACTCTGAAAATTTATTATTTTTCGTGAATTGATAGGAGGTTTATTCATATGATTGGACAACATGCGGAAAAAATTAAAGAAAATGGCGAGTCATGCATTTTAAAACTACATGATCCTATGCAAATCGCCAAATTACTTAGTCCTAATAGAAAAACCACTCAAGCTAATTCGATTGATGATTTGGTAACTGAACAGCTCAGCCACTTCAATATAGATCCCAGCAGTGAAATAGGCCAAAACATGGCTGATATAGCCAAGAACCTCTATCACACTAACATTGATACTCATAAACTATGGGATCTCACTCTTGATTCTATAAAGAACTTAGATCGAGCACAAAGAGTATCGTTTTTCAATGCTAAACGATTTATTTGCTTTCAATTAGCTAAATTGTTGGATGTAATGCAAAATCCATTACGCAGAAGTTATCAATCAGTAATTAAAGAAAAAGCTACCAGGTGTAATAAAGGACCATATCCCATATTTGATAACGTAACCGCTATTTTTAGCGCAACTCCAGTTATCACCAGAACCGCGACATATCTTTATGCCTGTAGTGAGTGGATCGACGACGCGTTCCAAGGCAAGGAAATGATGCATGAAATTTACTCGCGCTTAATGAATCCCACTTCTATATCTTTAGCTAATCACATTGTAGATCTAGAAGCAGGGCCGTTGGCCCATGAGTATTTTGCCTGGAACTTCAATTCTGGTATGGCCGCTATTGATGCCATTTTAAGTCATCTAGTTGGTTATCAAGATGTAATATTATCCAGCAGGAACATTTATGGAGGAGCCTATCAACTTCTGAAAGACTGGTATGGTAAACAAAGTAATCTAAATGTCGCTATAGAGTGGTTTGATGGATATACAGTTGATGATTTTGACAAAGCCTACCACATTGTAAAAAATAAATACGCTGATAGACTTGCTAAGGGTCGCAAAATCTACGTTTACATGGAATCTCCTTGTAATCCCCATGGTTATTTTCTGGATGTTCCTAAAATTTGTAAACGTGCTCATCAATATGATTCTACTGTCATATGCGATTCAACGGTAGGTACTCCGATATTAAATCCATTTCTCCGTAAGAAAGATCCTATTGAACGACCTGACTTTGTATTACACTCTTATACTAAGGATATTGTAGGTACTGGAACAGCAACTGCTGGAGTGGTCATTGGGCGTAATGAACGAATGTTTATGCCTAAACATACTTCTATGACGGTTAAAGATTATAATGGAAAAGACGTTACTTATGAATGGGACCAGACCCTTTTCTGGAACGTTTATTATATTAAGGGAGCCTTCTTAGATGCAGACAAAGCCTTCGAAGTAATAACTGGTACACGTACCCTAGAGATGCGAATTTTGAGAAAGTGTATTAATACTATGGTTCTGGCAAGAATACTAGCTGCTCACCCAGAAATTAATGTAAAATCTTCCGCACTTGAAGAGAATGAAAACTATTCCATATGCCAAGATAACAGCTACCTCGGTTTTCCTGCCCCTTTATTTACTTTTAATATTGAGGGAAATGGTTCTGGTAATTCTCCAATTCAGAGAAAAACTTTCAAAAGATTTTTTGATTCACTTGAACCTACTTTTGGACTCCAGGTAAGTCTAGGTTTGGTAAACACTGTTGTATTATGTCCAGCCCTTACCAGCCATTCAGAAATGTCGGATGAGGCTCTAAAGGACGCTGGTATTACTCGCACTACCGTAAGGGTTTCAGTTGGTGATGAAGATCCACGCACTTTACTGGCACATTTTATTAAAGCTGCTCAAAATACCCTTGAACAGGATAGTCCAGGATTCTCCACCAAATTCCCTTCCTTAGAGGAAATTGATAAACTATATCAAAACACTTACATCGACGTACATACTAAATATGTAAACTCTCAGCCTCTTATGAAAGAATTACTTGAATAAGAGACATTAATACGAAGACAAAAGGAATAATTTTGATACTAACCTAGATATTGTGCACAAAGACCATACTTTTAGGTAAGAATATGCTCCATTATCATAGCATCCTCTTTACCTTTCTTTGAAGTATAATAATT
>CAZJDM010000123.1:0-14246 GCA_964544765.1 uncultured bacterium | reverse complement strand
CATCTAATTCAGACAAAAGGTCACTGTATTTAATGGCTCTTCGGTTTTTAGTGATGAAGGTTTTATAAAAAAAACTAATAATAAACGGGGCACTATCTGCCCTTAACACCCGCCAAGCTGTGTTGTATTTACGCATGCTCATTAAAGTATCAAAAGAAAGGATCGATTCCATATTCAATCTTTGTAATATATTAAGTTGCAATTTGTATAGCGAAATAATAATATTAAACTCTAAAATCTTTCTTTTTATGGTGATTTTAGAAGTACATAATCTATTGCTATAATGTGCAACCTGAAACATAGGTTACACTTTTTTGGTTTGAGCTAAATATATATGAATGTACTAATTATTGGGCAAAGAATTGCGTCTTAGACGCACTCCTCCACCTGAATCGCATGCTTCTAAAAAGGATGATAGTGATATTAATAATTTGGGATGATTATGTGAGTTGATAATTGATATATTAAATAAATTGAGATAGGTAAGAAGACATAGTGCTGGATGCAGCGCATATTTTGATGCAGATATAAGGATATATAAAAGTTCATAGGTTAGATACAGAAGGATATAATTTTAAAAACAAAATATTTTCAAGGGATTAGTAATAATACCTGACAGCGCACCCTTAGCTCAGCTGGATAGAGTACCTGACTACGAATCAGGCGGTCACACGTTCGAATCGTGTAGGGTGCGCCACTTTTTCTACAACAATTACACTTGTAATTATCTAAAAAGAACAATTCAGTTTAGTCCTTAGAATAATGAATTTACTTAAAAAATTAGTATTTTGTGTTTAATTTCAAAAACAGAAATTGATTCCAGTTAAATTGGAATAATTCCAGTTTATTTTTGAATTTGTAACTTTTTGGGAAGATACAGCCCCAACGATGGCAATGTCCTCCACTGTCGGCAGCAAGGTTTATATGGTCGGTTCTGACAAGATCTTCATCTTTATCCATCAATATTTTGTTATATAATATATTGCTTGATAATATTATAATAATGTGAGAGTTTAAAAAAATGGGCAGAAAAAGACTTAAAAGACCGTCAGATTATCCACAGTTTGCTTTCCGTCTTAAAAATGAAGAGGAAAAGGCAGCTTTGGATAGGTCCATTAATGAAGCGGTTAAATTCTATAATGCTGATCTAAAAAAGAATGAACGAGTTTATACCAAAAAAGAAATCATTTTGATGGCAATGGATATTGGCTTGAAAAATCTGATGGCTGAAAAAGGAAAGAGGTCGTAATTGGGCAATGCAAATATAATATGTTTTTTCCTTATTTCTAATATGTTAGAAAGATTATATAGGAAAATGGACTTTCTATATTTTACTGATTTGATTTAGATTGACAATCAAATCTTTCAGAGGATTTCACTCTTCTTTATAGGATTATATGGTTAATTGGAGATATAAATGGCTAAGAAAAATGATGAGAATAATACAATAGAAAAGACCCTTTGGCTTTCAGCAGATAAGTTAAGAAAAAATATTGACGCTGCAGAATATAAGCATGTGGTATTGGGTCTAATCTTTTTAAGGTATATTTCTGATGCTTTTGAGGCATTGTATGAAAGACTGAAATCTGGTGATGGTGATTATGCTGGAGCCGATCCAGAAGATAAAGATGAATACAAAGCGGAGAATGTCTTTTTTGTTCCTGAAAAAGCAAGATGGTCATTTTTGCAGTCCCAAGCCACTCAACCAGAAATTGGCAAGCGTCTTGATGAAGCCATGGACGCTATTGAAAAAGACAACCCATCCCTAAAAGATGTGCTTCCCAAAGTATATGCTCGCCAAAACCTTGACCCAACCAATTTAGGTGGCCTGATCAATCTAATCGGTAACATTGCATTAGGTGATGCTAAAGCAAGAAGTGCCGATGTATTAGGTCATGTCTTTGAATACTTTTTGGGCGAGTTTGCCCTTTCGGAAGGTAAAAAAGGCGGGCAGTTCTATACACCCAGAAGTGTTGTTGAGTTACTAGTAAAAATGCTTGAACCTTATAAGGGTCGTGTGTTTGACCCCTGTTGTGGTTCTGGGGGTATGTTTGTTCAGTCTGAGCAATTCGTGGCTGATCATCAAGGACGTGTAAATGATATATCCATTTACGGTCAAGAAAGTAACCAAACTACTTGGCGTTTAGCTAAGATGAACTTGGCAATCAGGGGAATAGATAGCTCTCAAGTTAAGTGGAATAATGAGGGTTCGTTTTTAAATGATGCCCATAAAGATTTAAAAGCAGACTATGTGATAGCCAATCCGCCTTTCAATGATAGTGATTGGAGTGGGGATTTGCTCCGTAAAGATGGAAGGTGGAAATATGGGGTTCCTCCAGCGGGCAATGCCAATTACGCTTGGATACAGCACTTTCTTTATCACTTAAATCCAAACGGCCAAGCAGGTTTTGTACTGGCGAAGGGGTCACTTACTACTAAAACTTCTGGTGAAGGTGATATCCGGAAAGCTCTTATTGAAGCTAGATTAATTGACTGTGTAGTGAATCTGCCCCCCAAACTTTTTTTAAATACTCAAATCCCAGCCTGTCTTTGGTTTTTAAGTCGCAATAAGGCCAATGGCCGATTCAGAAACCGGGTTAATGAAATATTGTTTATAGATGCCAGAAACCTGGGTGAATTAATAAACCGCCGGACAAAAATATTAACTGAAAAAGATATCACTTATATTTCTGAAACCTACCATAATTGGCGAAACCCTGAAGGCGAATATGAAGACGTAAAAGGCTTCTGTAATTCGGTGAGGGTAGAAAAAGTAGAAAGTCTTGATTGTGTCCTTACACCGGGGCGATATGTTGGCTTGCCAGATGAAGAGGATGATTTCGATTTTAATGAGAGGTACGAATCCTTAAGAAATGAATTGAACAATCAATTATTAGAAGAAGAACGTTTAAACTCAATTATAAAAAAAAATCTGGGGAGAATAATTTTTAATGAGCAGACTAAGTGAATGTAAATTGGCTGAAGTTGCAGAGGTTCAAACAGGACCTTTTGGAAGTCAGCTAAAAAATGAACAGTATATAACTGGTGGCACCCCAGTTGTCACTGTTGAACATATTAATAATTTTAGGATAATTGATTTTGATTATCCAAGTGTTACAGAGGAAGACAGAAGTAGACTATCAAAATATCTACTAAAGCATGGAGATATCGTTTTTACTCGCGTGGGGTCAGTAGATTTAAGCGCCTATGTAAAACCGCATCAAGATGGTTGGATGTTCTCTTCTAGAATGCTAAGAGTCAGACCACATAGCCAGATAATAGCAAGGTATTTAAGTTATTTTTTCCAGCAAAAACGATTTAGGGAATACCTGTTGAATATTGCAGTAGGTGCTACAATGCCTTCCATAAATACAGAAATTTTGGAAGGAATACCTATTGCCTACCCATCCATCCCCGAACAAAAAGCCATCGCCTCTGTCCTCTCTAGCCTTGATGATAAAATTGATCTGCTTCATCGGCAAAATAAAACACTTGAATCCATGGCTGAGACTTTATTTAGACAGTGGTTTATTGAAGAGGCTAAGGATGATTGGGAGGGAGGTAAACTCGGCGATATTCTCGATCTGCAATACGGAAAAGGACTTAAGCAAGAGCTAAGAACTGGTGTTGGTTTTCCTGTAATAGGTTCAAGTGGTATAGTAGGTTATCATTCAGAATACTATGTTGAAGGTCCGGGAGTTGTTATTGGTAGAAAAGGAACGCTAGGTAGGGTCATTTATATTTATGAAAATTTTTATCCAATAGACACCACATATTTTATTTCTTCAAAAGTACGATCAGAGGGTTTGTTCTATGAATATTTCTTATTAAAATCAATCGACTTTGCAGAGATGAATTCAGATTCGGCAGTTCCTGGACTCAACAGAAATATTGCTCTGTCAACAGAAATAAAAACTGTCCCTTTCAATAAAATTCAAGAATTTAACGTTATATGTTCAGATTTTTATAAAAAAATAAGATTAAATATTAATCAAATCCAAACACTCGAAAAATTACGCAACACTCTACTCCCTAAATTGATGAGTGGAGAAGTCAGAGTCGCTTTTAATGAATAAGGTTATTAATGGAGAAACTTAACAAGGTAATTGAACAATATGGGCGATGGGGAAATCTGAGTATATACACAGAAAGAATTGAAGCTCATATCAACTCAGATTTTAGTCATGCACTTGAAAATGCTAAAGGGTTGTTAGAGCCTATCGTAAAGGGGATCCTTAAGCTTAGTGGCCTTGCAATAGATCCATCAATCTCAATTAATGCTGTATTGAAGAAAGTTTTTATTGCCATTGGTTATGCTGGCGACAGTCTTGTTGTTCAAATATCTGGTAGCCTCTATAACATTGGTAATCAACTTGGCGAGTTTGAAATGGGAGAATACTCCTATTCTGCTAGCGAGATATTATATAATGTAGACTATCAAGCCTATGAGACAGAGCAAAAAGCTTTTACAGCAGGTGAATCCTTGCAGGAATAAGGGAGGACAAAACTATGACATCCTCAGAATTAATTAAACAGCTTATTTTATCTCTTAATCGAAAAGATGATGAAGCTTTTTTGAAAATCGCCAAAGAGTATATTGAACGAGAAAAACGTAAAAAACATACCATTGTAGCAAAAGAGCTTGAAAAAGCACTTTTTGCTAATGGCAATACAATTCCCAATTCTGAAAAACGTTTTAAAGGATCTATTCCAATACCAAGAGATACCGAAAAAGGCTTTCCGTTACTTGAGATACAGCATTTTGACAAATACTTTGAGGATATTATTTTATCTCAAGAGACTAAGGGTCAGCTTGAAAGAATTATCAAGGAATTCAAAGACAGCGACATCCTTGAAACCTATAATTTAAAATATAAGAAAAAGGTATTGCTTTGTGGTAAACCAGGGACCGGCAAAACATTTTCTGCTCAAATATTGAGTTCAGTACTGAATATTCCATTAGTTTATATTCGGTTTGATGCCATCATCTCATCATATCTGGGTGAAACAGCTTCAAACTTAAGAAAAGTATTTGACTATATTGAAAACGGAACTTGGATTATTTTATTTGATGAGTTTGACGTTATTGGTAAAAATAGGAACGATGATCATGAACACGGTGAAATAAAAAGGGTCGTCAATAATTTCCTTCAAATGCTTGATAATGTGAAAGGCGATAGCATAATACTGGCGGCCACAAACCATCAAAACATTTTAGATCCAGCAATATGGCGACGCTTTGATGATATTATTTACTACGAACTTCCAGATAAAAAAACCAGAGAAGAAATATTTAAGGTATATCTAAAGTCTATGAAAAAAGAATCCAATATTGATTTTTCAAAGATTGCGGATATGGCTGATAATTTATCCCCTGCTGATATAAGAATGATTGCGGAAGAAGCTATGAAAACTTCTATTCTCAGTTCTAGAAGAAACTTGAACCAAGAGGATATCGAGTTAGCATTAGCCAAATTTATTAGACGTGAAAAAGTAAAGAACGACCAGATGGGGGATAGGTAATGGCCAATTATGAACATCTCAGACTGCCCCTATATCAAGATAATATTGACCGAAAGAAGAGGGAGGTTAAAGGTGGCGGATACACTTTTCCAGAAAGAAGAAATAAAACCGACTTTTCCAATAAAGGCATCCAAAGCTCAAATGAAATAGCAACCTCTTTTTCAAATATTAAAACAAAATTTCAAAATAAACTAAACCCCTCTTTAATTTATGAAATCCAAGTTAATCAAAATGTTCCAACTGAAACATTTGAAAAAACCCTTTCTTCAATGGGGATTCAGGTCTTATCTATCGCAGAAGGAAAGAAAGGCTATTGGATTGTTTTTAATGATAGAGAGCAATTTACTGACTTTCAAACTAAAATCACTGATTATGCAAAAGAAATTGGGGAGGTTGTTCCTGAAAATGCTTTTATAAAAGAGGATATTGGTCTATCTTTGAATGACTCTCAAGTAATCCGTAATCATTTAAGACAAACAAATTTATTAAATCCCGATTATGCAGTAATTAAACAAAATGCCAAGATCCACGGCCCAATTGATAAAGTAAACATCAGTATTCCAGACAACTTTACTCAATACAAGAAACATATCATTTCAGTCTTAAAAAAGTTTACACCTGGAAATTATGATTTCTTCAATGCGATTGAAGAAATACGGGATATTCCAAAAGATAAAAAGATCGGTGAAGGCTTAAATAATAAACCATTGGGTAAAACGCCGGAATTCATTGATGTGGAGTTTTGGCGAATGCCTGATCCTGATCAAAACCAGGGTTTTATTGATGAACTAGACAATGCCTATCGAGACAATGCGGATTTCAGAATTACTGATGAGCTTATCACTAACTCATTTGTGCTTATACGGGCAAAGCTGACCAAAGGAATCTTTGACGAAATCATTGAGCTTAAAGAAATCGCTAGAGCAGATCGCCCAGCCATCCCAACGTTTAATCCCTATGAGTTAATGAGGCCAGACGTATCAGATCATACAATAAACAAACCTGATGAAAACGCCGCTGGCATTTTAATTGTTGATTCAGGAATTATTTCCAATCACCCTCTACTAGATTGCATTGGTGGAGAATAAAATTTTCAATCTGTTGAGTCAGAACCTCAGGACACAGTAGGGCATGGAACTGCGGTTGCAGGTTGTGCTGTTTATAAAGATAGGGTACAAACAAGAGCACGTACATAACTCGGCGTTAAGTGAAATATGCATAAAATAACTGAATCAGAAATTGAAAAATTTGCAATCGAATTATTAGAAAAATCGGGTTATGATTATGTTTATGGGCCTGATATTGCCCCCGATAGCGAGTTCCCCGAAAGAGAGTCATTTGAACAAGTAATACTACCAGAAAGACTGAAAACTGCCGTAAGCAGGATCAACCCCCATATTCCACATGATATTCAAGCTGATGCTTTAAAGCAAATCCAACGTTTAAATTCGCCAGAATTAATCGCTAACAATGAAAAATTTCACCGTATGCTTACAAACGGAATAAAAGTAACCATTCAAAAAGATGGGCATAGTCGAGGTGATTTTGTCTGGCTTATTGATTTTAAAAATCCTGAAAATAATGAGTTTGTGGTAGCCAACCAACTTACTGTAATTGAAAATGGAGTCAATAAACGACCCGATGTGATCTTATTTGTCAACGGTCTTCCTTTAGTGGTTATTGAGCTAAAGAACCCAGTTGATGAGAATGCGACCATACGCTCTGCTTTTAAACAACTACAAACATATAAGGTTGCAATTCCTTCGCTATTTACCTATAACGTTTTTTTAATTATCACTGACGGATTAGAAGCAAGATCTGGGACAATATCTGCTGGTATGAGCAGGTTTATGGCATGGAAAACATCTGATGGTGAGAAGGAAGACTCGTCGCTGATAGGCCAGATGGAAACGCTTATTATGGGTATGCTTCAAAAGCCTATTGTCTTGGATTTAATTCGCCACTTTATTGTTTTTGAAAAAAGCAAAAAGGAAGATAAAGAATCAGGTATTATCAGTATTCAAACCGTGAAAAAATTGGCAGCTTACCATCAGTATTATGCAGTAAACAAAGCTGTTGAATCAACCTTGAGAGCTTCTGGTTATGTAAAGAATCATGAAGTGATACCGCAGGATAAAAAAGATACCATTGGTGATCGAAAGGGGGGAGTTGTTTGGCATACACAAGGTAGTGGAAAATCTCTATCTATGGTATTTTATACTGGAAAAATTGTCTTAGCAATGGACAATCCAACCGTATTGATTATCACTGACCGAAATGACCTAGATGATCAACTATTTGATACCTTCGCTGCTTCAAAACAATTAATACGTCAAGATCCTGTTCAAGCGGATGATCGAGGAAGATTAAAGGAGTTGTTAAAAGTAGCTTCCGGTGGCGTTGTCTTTACCACGATACAAAAATTTCGGCCAGCAGAAGGCAATGTTTATGAAAAATTATCAGATCGAAAAAATATTATCGTAATCGCCGATGAAGCTCATAGAACTCAGTATGGTTTTAAGGCTAAAACCATTGATGATAAGGATGAAAAAGGGAATGTCATCGGTAAGAAGGTCGTCTATGGTTTTGCAAAATATATGCGCGACGCATTACCTAGTGCCACCTATCTTGGTTTTACCGGCACTCCAATTGAAAGTACCGATGTTAATACGCCAGCAGTTTTTGGTAACTATGTTGATGTTTATGACATTGCTCAAGCGATTAGTGATGGTGCCACAGTCCGAATTTTCTACGAAAGCCGTTTGGCTAAAGTTAACTTGAGTGATGAAGGTAAAAAGCTGGTTGATGAATTAGATGACGAACTAGATCAAGAAGAATTATCTGAAACCCAAAAAGCAAAATGGACTCAATTAGAAGCACTAATTGGAAGTGAAAACAGAATTAAACAAGTAGCTAAAGACATTGTGGCTCACTTTGAAGGTCGACAAGAGGTATTTGAAGGCAAGGCGATGATCGTTACCATGTCACGGAGGATCGCAGCAGATCTTTATAAAGAAATTGTTAAACTTAAATCAGAGTGGCACAGTAACGATCTTAAAAAAGGAGTTATTAAGGTTGTTATGACTTCTGCCTCTTCTGACGGTCCTGAAATATCAAAGCATCATACCACAAAAGACCAGCGTCGGGCATTAGTGGATCGGATGAAAGATCCTGAAGATGAGCTAAAGTTGGTCATAGTAAGAGATATGTGGCTAACTGGATTTGATGCACCCTCGATGCATACCCTATATATTGATAAGCCGATGAAGGGTCATAACTTGATGCAGGCCATTGCTAGAGTTAACCGTGTCTACAAAGATAAACCAGGTGGGTTGGTAGTGGATTATCTTGGGATTGCATCTGACTTGAAAAAAGCCCTTTCATTTTATTCCGATAGTGGGGGTAAGGGTGAGCCTGCGGAAACTCAAGAGAAAGCCGTACAATTAATGTTGGAAAAATTAGAAGTTGTCTCTCAGATGTTCCATGGTTTTCCTTACGAGGATTATTTTCAGGCTGACACCTCAAAGAAGCTATCAATGATATTGGCGGCTGAAGAACACATTTTAGGTTTAGACAACGGCAAGAAGCGTTACATTGATGAAGTTACGGCCTTATCACAAGCATTCTCAATCGCTATACCCCATGACCAGGCAATGGATGTAAAAGACGAGGTATCATTTTTTCAGGCGGTTAAAGCTCGGTTGGCTAAGTTTGACGGCACTGGTACAGGTCGAACTGATGAAGATATCGAAACTGCAATTAGACAGGTGATTGACAAGGCATTGATTACCGAACAAGTAATCGATGTTTTTGATGCGGCAGGTTTGAAAAAACCTGATATTTCAATCTTGTCAGAAGAATTCCTTCTTGAAGTAAAAAACATGCAGCATAAAAACGTTGCATTAGAAGTATTGAAAAAACTGCTTAATGATGAAATTAAATCCAGGACTAAGAAAAATCTGATCCAAGGTAAATCGTTAATGGAAATGCTGGAAAATGCAATTAAGAAATATCATAACAAAGTACTGACTGCTGCTGAAGTCATAGATGAACTTATTAAGTTGAGCAAAGAAATCCATAAGATGGATCAGGAACCGAAAGAGATGGGGTTATCTGATTTTGAATATGCTTTTTATACCGCTATTTCTGATAATGACAGTGCTCGCGAGTTAATGCAGAAAGATAAACTAAGGGAACTTGCGGTTGTTTTATTTCATAAGGTCAGAGATAATGCCTCAATTGATTGGACGATAAAAGAAAGCGTGAAAGCCAAGTTAAAAGTTATTGTTAAAAGGACATTACGACAATACGGTTACCCACCAGACATGCAAAAACTTGCCACCGAAACGGTTTTGAAACAAGCAGAGCTTATCGCTGAAGAAATGACTCGTTCAACTTGTTTATAATTTTCTGAGTCAAGACATTTCAAAATAATCTATCAATGCTATGCGCCAGAAATTTTGTCACAGGCTTATTTACTTGTCTAATAGACATCTGAATACCACATTAATCTATTTAAATCTATTATTATATATAAAAAAGTATGAAATATATTAAACTTTACATAAAGTATTAAAATATGTAAAAAAGATAAGACAAAACTACTTTTTGAATAGTATGTTATTTCAGCATAAACTAATTTAAGCTGAAGATAGTAAAAAGGTTTAATAAAACATGAAAAAAATCATGACCGTTTGTGGACCTATTCCTGCATCGCAGCTTGGAGTTACTTCCATGCATGATCATATTCAGGTAAATGCAGGATTTTATAAAAGCCTTTTTAATCAAAAAAATCATGATTTACTTCCCATAGATTTAACAGAGCCTGTGAAGATGAATAATTTGTCTTATCTCCATCATGGTTATCAGGTCTATTCTGATGATAATTGGAACCTTACGGATGTTGATTTGATGGAGAAGGAAGTAAGTTATTTTAAAAATATGGGAGGGCAAACAATTCTTGAAACAAGTGCCCCTGGTATTCGTCGAAATATTGCTGGATTACAACGAATTTCTCAAATAACCAAAGTGAACTTAATTGCTAGCACAGGCTTTTATGTGGAAGAATCCTGGTCAGAACGATTTTGTCAAATGACTATAGAAGATTTCATTACATTTCTTAGGCAAGAAATTGAAGAAGGAATTGACGGCACATCTATTAAAGCTGGGCACATTAAAACAGCAATTCTTAAGGGAAGTGAATTAGAGTTTAAATTTGGAGCAGCTGCTATTCGTGTTGCCAATGAAACAGGTTTGCTGGTGACCGCTCATACTAGCTCCACTACTACTCCAAGCAAACGCCGAATGATGTTAAAGAAATTTTTAGCAGAGGGAATTAAGCCAGAGAAACTACTTTTTTGTCACCTTCAATTTTCTTTTTTTCCTACTGACATAAAAACCGTAGTTTTAGATCCAGCTTCATGGAAATTAAATTTAGATTGGGCCAAAGAGTTGCTTGATAGTGGGGTAAATATATGTATTGATCTTTTTGGATCACCCTATGATATGGAAGTATTTGGTCGTTTCGATATCCCTGATATGGTAAAAATGGCGGGCTTGGTGTCTTTAATTAAGGATGGTTATTCGGATCAAATTGTTATTGGTAATGATATTTATCAGAAAATTATGACTAGAAGGTACGGTGGGCATGGTTATTGCCGTATATTGGATTTTGTTGTTCCTACCTTGCGGCAAATGGGAATCAAAGAGGAAGACATTGAAAAAATAATTGTTGAAAATCCTGCTAGAATGTTACAATACTAGGTTTTTGTGAGTAGGGATCATACTTTTACATACAGTTTCTTTTATTAGGATATGGTTTGATAACTATTATTATCGTACTCTTTATTTTAATAATTGCTGTTTGGGTTTATAAAAACCGAAACTGGATGCCGGACAAGTATGATAAACAGTTAACTGATATACCTAGACTACAAAATCACAGGGGGTACCGCGAAGAAGGAGCAATAGAAAACACCCTACAATCCTTTCGTCAATCTTTAGAGAAAGGATATGGTATGGTAGAGCTTGATGTGCGTTTATCTGGTGATGGTATCCCAGTTGTGTTTCATGATAAAGATTTAAAGCGGTTAGTGGGTGTTCCAGATAAGCTGCGTTCTCTTACAGCTGATCAATTAAAAGAAAAAGCTGGAGTTTCTAGCCTTGCTGAGGTGCTATCAGACGATAGAACTCCACAGTGGATTAATGTTGAATTGAAATCCAGCGATTTTTTTTCCAGGAATTTAGTAATACAGGTTATAGAAGTTATAAAAAGTTCCAGTAAAAGAATTGTTGTTTCTAGTTACGATCCTTTTATACTTTATCATTTACGCAGACAATCACCAAAAATTCCCCGAGCTTTGTTAGTTACTTTTAATCTTAAAGATGTAGATAATAATTTCTGGCGACGAAAAATGTGGTTCATGTTTCTTTGTAAGCCTGATTTTATTCACATGGATTATAAATACTTGAACGAAGATTTTATATTAAAAATGAAACAAAAAGGTGTTTTGGTGGCGACTTGGGTAGTTAATGATGTGGATAAAGCTGTTGAACAAATTAAAAGTGGAGTTGTTAGTATTATTACTGATCGGATCTTAGAAAAGGATCTTTTATAATTGAAATAAAAATTTTACCAAAAGGCATTTGACTTTGCTCGCCTCTAAAGCAGTATGTTTACTGCAAATTTTTGATTAAATTGAGTCAGTGAAAATGGCTTGTAAATCTTCTCTAGTAACTTTTATCATATTTAATGTGTGACAAGGATCTTTAAAAGCCTTGTGACTTAGATTATCAATATCCTTTGAGTTAATATTATAATGAGATAGACCCAGTTTTATTCCTAATGATTCTATCCAGGTTTTTATTGTGTCTGATAAAGTGGATTTTGCAAGGTGAGGAGCCTTTTGCCTAAAAAGTTCTAGTACTGTAGATATTTTATTCTGATTTTCTGATGTTAAGTTAGATTTTTCTAAGAAAGATAAACTTGCAGGTAGTAAAAGAGCATTCGCAAGTCCATGATGTACATTAAACTCGCTGGATAAAGGATGGGCCATTGAATGGATCATCCCCAAACCTTTTTGAAATGCTGTTGCCCCCATGGATGCAGCCATTAACATTTTTCCTCTAGCTTCCAAATTATTACCATTTTTAACAGCGACGTCCAGATTATCAATTATTAGCTCCATGCCAGACAATGCTATACCGTCAGCCATGGGATGAAAGCTGTTTACAAACCAAGCTTCCAGACAATGGGTGAAGGCATCTATACCGGTAGCTGCAGTGATGTGTGATGGGAGTCCAGTGGTTAAACCAGGCTCTAAAACGGCAATATTCGGTATTAGTTGAGGGTGAAAGAAGATAGTTTTTAATCCACTATCTTTTAAAATAATAACACCCGCTCGTCCTACCTCACTACCCGTTCCGGCAGTGGTAGAAATAGCAAAAAGCGGGGGCATTGGATTAACAATATACTTATCACCTCCCTTAGAATCATCAAATTTGGCTAGAGGATCGTTATGAGCAACACGAATTTTAATAACTTTGGCCGCATCGATAGGACTTCCTCCACCTAAAGCGACAAGACAATCGCAATTAGTTTCTTTATAAAGTTTACTTCCCAGTTCTATATCTTCCTCTAATGGGTTTGGACTGACTTGATCAAATATTTGGTATTTAAGATCCAATGATTGGAAAACTGCGGTGACTTTTTGAACTACACCAACCTTAACCAAGTTAGCATCAGTAACAAGTAATAATTTAGTATGATTAAATGACTTTATTCGCAGGGCGCATTCTTTTAAGGCACCTTCACCATATAAGATGGTTGTTGGAAAATTAAATTGTAACATAACTTAATCTCCTTAGATAATTTCAAAATAGCGTTTTAGCTGCCAGTCGTTTACTGTTCGGTTATATTCTCTGAGTTCCCATTCTCGGGTAGAAATGAAATGCTCGATAAATTCTTTTCCAAATAATAAAGGGGCTTCTTCACTCCTTTTTAAATTGAAAATGGAATCTTGTAAATTAGACGGTAATTGCAATTCATCTGGTAAATTGTCCTGGATTGCGTAAGCATTACCTTTTATAGGCTCTGGTAATTTCAAATTTGCCTCAATTCCTAATAAACCTGCGCCAAGCACGGCTGCTGCGGCTAAATAAGGATTTGCGTCAGCGGCGCCAACTCTAAATTCAACCCTTTGAGCTTTTTCGGAACCACCGATAACACGATGGGCCGCTGTACGATTTTCAACTCCCCATGTAGATGCTGTTGGAGCCCAGAATCCTTTTATCAAGCGAGTATATGAATTTATATTAGGAGCACATAGGGATAAAAATGGCTTTAAGTATTTTATTTGACCAGCAACATATTTTTCCATAATATCGCTCATGTTGTTGGGTTTATTTTGATCGTAAAAAATATTTTGGTTATTGCCATTTTGATATAAGGATTGATGAATATGACCACTTTGACCGGGAAAATCCATCGACCACTTGGCCATAAAAGTCGCTATCAAATTATTTTTTTGAAAGAATGCTTTACTAAACGTTTTAAATAGAGCTGCTTTGTCCGTAGCTTCCAGAGCATCATCGACAGAAAGAGCCGCTTCCCAAACTCCAGATCCAGTTTCACAATGCAAACCTTCTAATGGGAAATTCATTTTATTACAATGTAAGTTAGGCCTGAACCCCACCTTGACTCCATTTATTTGAACTAATTTAAT
>CAZJDM010000122.1:0-14265 GCA_964544765.1 uncultured bacterium | reverse complement strand
TCTAAAAAAAACCAGAACTCTGGAAAATCTAAGGATTCTAGGATATCCAAGGACCCCGGTAAATTTAATACCTCTAGAAATTCAAGTAACTCTGGTGAGGTGCTAGTAAAAGCAGTGGATGATGTGAGTTTTGAATTACAAAAGGGCGAAGTGATGGGAGTAGTGGGGGAGAGTGGTTGTGGTAAATCTACATTAGCTAAGGCTATTATGCAACTAATTCCTACTTATCAAGGATCCATCCAATTGAAAGGTCAGGAATTGACTAAAATGACTAAAAAATCTTTACGTCATTTTAGAAGAAACTTTCAAATGGTATTTCAAGATCCGGATGCTTCTTTGAATCCACGGTTAACGGTGGGAGAGATAATAAAAGAACCATTGACAATTTTTAATCCAGAAATGTCAAAAGAAGAAACCGAGAGAAAAGTACAGAATCTAATGGTTAAGGTAGGATTAGAGCCACATATGATACGTCGGTATCCTCATGAGTTTAGTGGGGGGCAAAAGCAACGTATATGCATCGCTCGTGCCATTTCTATCGATCCATTGATGATTATATGTGATGAGGCTGTGAGTGCTCTTGATGTTTCTATTCAAGCTCAGATCATCAATCTTCTTAATCAGCTGAAAGATAATCGGGATTTAACCTTTCTTTTTATATCACATGATTTATCAGTAACTCGTTATATCTCTGATCGAATAATGGTCATGTATTTAGGTAAAATTGTTGAGTTAGGTACTACCGAGCAAATTATTCAAAATCCTGTTCATCCATATACTCGTGCCTTAATTAGCTCTGTAGTTCAATACAAACCGAAAAAAAAAGTGGAAACAGTAATCTTGGAAGGTGAATTGCCTTCTCCTATTAATCCTCCTAAAGGATGTAATTTTAATACTCGTTGTTCAGTTGTTCAACCAATATGTTACGAAAAAGAACCGCCATTATTGATGGTCAAACAGGGAAGAGAAGTGGCTTGTTTTTTTAATGATTCTCATTAATCTGTTCATTCAGCCGTTCATTAAAACATTTTTATTATTTTTTTATAATTTGTAATCACTTAAAGTATTATTTATGATAATAAAATCATTTAGTAAATATTGAAAAGATTTATTTAATTTGCATAAAATCAGCATATTTGATACAGGAAATTACAATGTTAAATATTGTTTTGTCTGACGGATAATTTAAAATCGTCCAATTCTTAATATTAATAGTTATATGTAAGGTACTTATAATGATATTGATCAATAATATTGGTAAATTTCTTCTTTGTGTCTTGATATTATTGGGCCTATTAGTAGAAGTTTCAACAGCGGCTCAAGCTGCTCAGGATGAAAAAATAGATCCTTTTTATCAGCCAAACTTACCGGAGCAATTAGCAGAAGATATTAAACCATTACTTTTGAATTATTCTAATTTAGCCAGCTTTTTTTCTAACGAATTATGTCATAGAAGAATAACCTATTATATAGGCTGTATAAATGGAATCAATGAAGTACTCCAATCTAAAAGATTAAAAGAATCTATTAAAGAGTCTATGATATGGTTACCAGATACTTCAAATCCACCATCCTTTCTTGCAGCAATTGTTTCGGAGCAGGTAATCAAAAAATTTAGGGCTACTCCTTCTAAGATTGTAAAACTTGATCCTCAAACAGTTAGTAGAGAGTCGCATGGAAACTACAAAACCGAAGTTATATTTATTAATGTACTTAAAGGGGTAACTCTAGATTACTGGTCCTTGGTCACACTTAACCCAACCAGCTCCAGTTATCGCCAGATAAATTTTGATGAAGTGGTTTTATACATCAGTCAAGAATTGGCTAAAGGTAGTGATAATAGCGATAATAGCGATAATAGCGACAATAAAGATGTTGATAATACTGAATTAACTACTATTGGAGTGGATGGATTTTTAAATATCGCAAATTTTCATCATGCCACAATGCTTGCGAGTACTGATGATTTGAAAGGTAAATCTTGGTTTACTGAGAATAAGGTGGGTATTGGTGTGCGACTACAAAAAGCTTTTAAAACCAATATGCTTTTGGTTTTAGAATCCTTTCCTGGTGGACCTGCAGATCAAGCAGGAATAGAACCATATGATATTATAAGTAAAATAGGTGAAAAATCAGTTATAGATGAACCTTTAATGACTAGTATTCAACGAATATTAGGTGCTCCGGGTACTGAATTAAAATTAACCATATTGAGAGACGGTAAGTCTCAAGAAGTAGATGTAATAGTAACAAGAGGAAGTTTTGCTTATCCTAATGTTTATCCAAGAGTAATTCCTCTAGATCAACAAATAAGCATAGGATATCTGCTAGTTCGTTCTTTTATGGAAAAAGGTACGGCTGCTAATACAAGTGAAGCTATAGTAATTTTACAAAAACAGAATATTGCAGCTATTATTTTGGACCTAAGAAATAATAGAGGCGGATGGGACGAGGAAGCTAAATTTGTTGCTGATTTGTTTTTACCGCAATATCGTCTGATAGCTTTTCAGCAAACTCTTTCCGGAAAAACCAAAATATTAAGAAGTTTATTGCCGCAGGTGACCGATTTACCGATGATAACACTGATAAATCATAATTCTGCCAGTGGAGCAGAATTAGTAGCAGGTGCATTAGCGGATCATGATCGGTCGATCTTGGTGGGCACTACTACCAAAGGTAAAGGTACCATGCAGGATACATTTGAGATATCTGATACCAGAACCTTAAAATTAACCACAGGGCTTTTTTATCTACCAAATGGTTCAAGTAACCAATTAATAGGTATTAATCCTCATTTTGAGGTGTTGCCAAGAGGTTTTGGTTTTGATCCAAGTGCTGTTGCTAGGGAGATTGATGAGAGTTATAATTCTTATCTTAAATATGGAGTACCTATTAATTATCCAGTAGCTGATAGCTTAAGGTCTTGCCTTGAGGTAAACGCTAGAGCAGAACAAGAGTTTCGACAAAAAGAAATAATTATGTCATTTGATTATCAGTTTCTTTTTGCAAAAGATGTAGTGCGTTGTTTAGTCATGATGTTTAAACCTATTTAGGTAGGTTTGAGTAGGTTTTTAGGAACGGTAAATTGTTCATAGACGATGTGATACCTTTGAATTACAAAAACTAATATACGGTAGAAACAATCTTATTGGCAAATATACGAATTATAATAAAATGAATACTATTAATATGAATACTTTTTCATAATAACGCACCCGCTCATATTGTATCTAGTGACGACAAGCCTATTGAGAAACAGGTTTTTCTAAATTTTTTGTCGCGTATCCTAAAGCGACTCCCTGATGAAGGTAAAGCATATGGTGATTATGTAAATGTAGAAGTTAGAAAAAGTTTAACTTCAAAAAAAGAAAAATTTCATTTTACTCCTGTCCATCACACTGATGATGAATGGAAAGAAGCCCTTGATTTTTTAAACGAGTAGATGTCTTTCATTCTAGTCTTGTGTTAATTCTACTCAATATTAAGAATAGAGGTGATGATACTGAAATCACCCTTTATACTCCTTACAAAGAGGCAAAGATCTTGTTTAATAGACTTGACCATTTATGTTTTCATTGAGATAAGAATAATATCATGGAAGTATTTCGTATTTTAACTTTTAATCATCATGAAGCTTACCTCACTGCGTTAGGTGCGACTGGTCATAAATTTGATGTAGTTACCAAGTATCGTCAATTGGATTTAAAGTGGCAGGCCAACCAGCATCCCATACCTTCCAATATGAGTGCGATTTGTTTTGATAACGACACTATTCAAAAATTAAAATCTGGCTATTATGATTTTGTTATTTGCCACACTATTTTAAATCTGCTTTGGCTCTTTCTATATCGTCGTCCCCATTATATTTTTGTTGCTCATATTCCATTGTTTTTTCATTCGCCTAGCTTATTTGTTAAATCAATTTTAAAGAAGATAGTTTTGAAATTATTTCAGATGACTCATAAGCTGTCTTTTGTGGCCGACAGTGACTTTAAACGTCGCAGATGGTTTGAAAAGGGAGAAGTGGCCATTTTAACGCCTACCACATCTCCTGATCCTATTGAGTATGATTTAGGTTCACAGATTGAACCTAAATCAGAAACACCAGTGGTTACCGTTGGTAATCAAATAAAAGAAAGAGGAATAGAATTAGGTTACCCTTATCTTAAGTCTATTTTATTGGATTTTCCGATTAGAGTTTTAGGTAATAACCCTAATATCAAACAATCAATTAAGCCTACTTCTTACCAAAATTATATTGAATTATTATATAAAGCATCAATATATCTTTATACTATCGAACAACCATATGGAGATGGCTATAACACTGCTATGCTGGAAGCTATGTCTATTGGTATGCCTGTAGTTACGATTTATAACCCTTCATCGCCTATAAAACATGGTTATAACGGTTTGGTCGGTAAAAATACTTTGGAATTAAAACAACATCTTTCTCGTTTGATTAATTCTCCAGATGAGATCAAAATAATGGGACAAAATGCTCGTAAAACTATTGAGAGTCGTTTTTCTAACCAATCTTTTATTAATAAATGGCAAGATATTTTAAATCGATAGACTAAAATACTAACTTAAGAAAGAGTTTTACTTTATGGTTTTGGGCCACCACCACCGGGCCACCACCACCGGGCCACCACCACCGGGCCACCAAGAACTGTAGGATTGAGTTTTTAATAGTGCTTACTTAGTTGGCAGATAGCTCTTTATATGTAAATAAATTAGGTTTCATGATATTATATTTATTGTGCGCTGGAAAGTGTGGTGAAATCCATTATAATGCCAAATTAACAATGATTTATAATTTTTTTTATTTGCTAATAAATTACCAGTTCTAATATCAATTTGTTAGATACTTTTTCCCACAGTTTCCAGCGCACAATTTTAAGCTCATAATAATCAATTATTATCAATGTCTTAGGAGAGAGCTATCAGTTTCGCTCGAAAAAAAGATGGTAATCCAGACGAAAGCACTACTTCAAAAGAGGAAAGACAAAGTAAAGTCATTCCCAAAGTGAAGAAAAATATAAGTAAAATTCTACCCAAAAAACTCAAGAAGAAAATTAAACAGAGAGTGGAGACTCCTCAACGTACAAAAGATGTTCCCACTCCAGTTAAAGAAGAAAGAAAAGCTGTTGCAAAAGATATCTCAGCTGTAAAAAAAGATACATCATACCACCACGGTAAGGATGGTATTAAAATTCAGGAGAGTGAAAGAAACAATATCTTTAAATCAAGATTAAAAACCTTAAAAACAAAGTCAACGCAATTATTAAAGTGGTTTTGGGGTAAAACCTATTCCATTATTACAAAACCTTTTCAGTTATTCAAAGTTATTTGTATGACACTTGGGTTTTTAAATATTGTTGTTTTTGTTGTTTGCCTGATAATTGTTAATAATTTTATGAGCTCTTTGCCTACCATGGAGGATTATACTTTTAAAAAAGCGGTAGAAAAATCCAATAGAGTAATTATTAATAATTTGGAACTTAAAAGAAAAAAATATAGATGGGTTCCTTTGAGAAAGGTTAGTAGGGATCTTCTCTGGGCGATTGTTATTAGTGAGGATGATCAATTTTTTGAACATGACGGAGTCAGGTTTGATTCGATTATCAACTCTATTTTAAAGAACCTTCGTGATAAGGATTTTTCTTTTGGAGGTAGTACCATTGATCAACAGGTGGTAAAAAATCTATTTTTAAATCGAGAAAAATCGATAACTCGTAAATTAAAAGAGATATTTATTGCTAAGGATTTGAATAGACATTTTACTAAAAACAGGATTTTGGAACTATATTTAAATTTAGCTGAATTTGGTCCTGATATCTTTGGAGTGAGATCCGCCGCTAAACATTTTTTTAATAAAAGACCCTCCGAAGTGAACGCGGCTGAAGGAGCTTTTTTGGCCTTAATGCTGCCATCTCCTCGGAGAAATTATTACAGTATTTTTAAAAATAAAAATCTAACGCGAGAAAAGAAGAAAAAGATTCGACGAATACTTAGAGGAATGCTGTCTGAGGAGTTTATTTCTTTAAAGCAGTACCAAAAATATATTAAATATAACTACTTTAAATAGATTTCGACTAAATTATCTATAAAAAGCACAATATCATCAGCGCTAGTATCAAAGAACTTCTCGTCTAACTAAAATGTTATTTCACTTGTTAAAGTGTGTTGCCACGTATTTAGCGATTAGATCAGTAATTTCTTCTTTGCATGAGCCACAACCGGTACTACATTTAGTTAGTCCTTGTACGTCTACAAATTCTCTGGCACCCTCCAATACAGCGTCTTCAATGTCATGATCGGTAACATTCATACATTTACAGATAATATTAATGTCTTCTTTGACAATTTTATCGGTCATACCTTGTTTTTGGTAATAGTCATTGATTGCCTCTCGTAAAGCCTTGTCACCTAAAACGGAACAATGGATCTTATGGTCAGGTAATTCTCCAAGTTTTTTGGCCACATCTTTGGGAGTGATTTTAAATGCATCATCAAGGGTCATATTTTTAACCATTTCAGACAATGCTGATGTACTGGCAATAGCACTGGCACAACCATAGGTTTTCCATCGACAGTCAGTAATTGTCTGTTTTTTACTGTCTACCTTAATGTAGAAGGCCATTTCATCACCGCACTTGATATTACCTACAATTCCTTTACCATCAAAATCAAAATCAGCTTCGTCAGAGAGAACATTGCGTGGATTCATAAAGTGGTCCTTCACAATGTCAGAGTAGATCCAACTCATAAATTATCTCCTAATATTTAAGTATAACACTTGTCTGTTTATATCCATTTATATATCCAATAATAAGTCTATTTATTGTCTATTATATAACTTATTTTTTTACGTTTACATATGCGGTAGACATACTCCGTACTTTTTCAATGATAGGTGGTAATTTTTTTAACACATAATCTACATCTTCTTTGGTGTTCATGTTGCTTATACTAAATCGGATAGATCCGTGAGCTATTTCGGCCCCTACACCAGTTGCCATTATAACATGTGATGGATCTAAGGAACCAGTAGCACATGCTGAACCAGTTGAAACAGCTATGCCTTCCATATCAAGGTATAGCAAAATTGCTTCTCCCTCAGCTCCCATAAAAGAAATGTTTAGGGTACCAGGTAGGCATTCGGTGGGGTGCCCGTTATAATGGATGTCAGGTATTTTAGCTTTGATTCCATCTAGTAATTTATTTTTCAAATTTAATACTCTTTTTTGATCTTCTTGTCCTGTCTCCATTAAAAGCTCTATTGCCTTACCGAGGCCAACAATGCCAATAGTGTTCTCTGTGCCCGCCCGTCTTCCTCTTTCTTGGTGACCACCATGAATAAGTGAGCAAAAAGGAGTTCCCTTTTTTACGTAAAGAGCTCCAATCCCTTTGGGGCCATGAATTTTATGAGCAGAGATGGATAGAAAGTCTATACCAAGTTGTTCGACATTAACAGGAATTTTTCCTATAGCCTGGACAGCATCGGTATGAAATAAAGCTCCTTTCTTATGTACTAATTGTGAAATCTTTTTTATGTCTTGAATAGTGCCAATTTCATTATTTGCCATCATAATAGAAACGAGGCGAGTTTTTTCTTCAAGCATTTTTTCAAGTTGATCAAATTTGATTCTTCCTTGAGGATTAACATCTAAATAATCGACTTTCATACCACTTTTCGACAAGCATGAGGTAGATTGTAGAATACAGGGATGTTCAATTTGGGTAGTAATGATTTTATAACCATTACCTTCTTTGGTCCGACAAGTGTAACATTCGCTGGCAAATATATTAAGAACCGTGTTATTAGCTTCAGAGCCACTTCCTAAAAAAACTATTTCGTCGGGGGTAGATCCGATGTATCTGGCTACCGAATCTCTAGCGTTTTCAATCATCTTACGGGTATTGCGACCATATTCGTGGGCGCTGGAAGCGTTACCGAATTGATCCATACACGCAATCATTGCTGATTTTACCTCTGGATGGAGAGGGGTGGTCGCGTTATTGTCCAAATAAACGTATTTAGTTGTCATTGGCTCTCCTAGGTGTTATTTTCTGCCAAAACCTTTTGTTTCTATACCAAAATTTTCTGCTCTATTGGAATAAAAAATGGATGGATAATCAAGTCTTTTTTCAACCTACTCAGGTCTATTTTCTAATAAAACTAAGTAATGCTAAGTAATGATATAAAATATATTAATTGTCAAGAAATTATATGTTATTAACCATAGTCTAATTATTATTATTAATATTAATATTAAAACAAACACATATTGGTGCCAACATAATTTTCCGCATTGGTACACCAGCTATCGTCAACATCAGTTAAGCCAGTGTCAGTTCCTTGGTTAATATTGTCTAATAAATCTGTGTTGTCTGTTGCTGGGTCGTAACCTTCCATTGTGATGTCATCTAGTCCACTAGTAGCACCAGTTTGGATATCAGATACCATATCAGATACATCATTGGCGTCATACCCAGGCATAGAGATATCATCTAAAGCACCGGTAGCTCCGGCAGTGATATTGTTGATCATATCGCCCAGGTTATCAGAGTCATAGCCTTCCATAGTGATGTCGTCCAAAGCTCCAGTGGTTCCAGCGGTAATATCATTAACCATTTCATCTAAATCTTCAGCATCGTATCCGGTCATTTCTATATCATCAAGAGCACTGGTAGCGCCTACAGTTATGTGATTTACCATGACTTCCAAATCTTCATAGTCATATTCGTCTATATCAATTTCATCCAGTGCTTCAGTAGCACCTTTAGTTATTTGATTGATTACATCATCAATTATATCAATATCAAAATCAGCTAATTCTATATTATCTATTGCACCGACCGCTCCAGCTGTTATATGTTCCATTGCTCCCTTTAATTCAGTTACTTCAAGACCAGCATCATCTAAAGAAGCTATAATTGATTCTAAGATCCCGTTAGAAGCATCTGGTATTTCTGATCCTATCAACCCAGCATCATCTAGATAGCCGATAGCTGTTTCAGATATATCATTTAATACTGTTTGTAATGGAGTAAGGTCGCCTTCAGAAGACGAGTCTGGCAGGTAGTTATGTCTTTCATTTAAGGATCCTACTATACTAGCTGAAATTTCATTTAAAACAGGAAGGATATCACTATCTAAGGTAAATGTTAAATCAGCTAAAGCTGATTCGGCACCTTGCATAATAACTGGCATGATTTTAATGAGATCTTCTGAGTTATCTAAATCGGCATCATTTATGGCTTGCTTGGCTGCCAATACAATTTCATCAATTTGATTATCACTTAAGTTGGTTGTATTTGTGGTTGAGGAAACTAAGTCAGCAGATGATGAAGTTGATGAAATTAAAGATGACGAGGAGTTTTGTAAATTAATTTCCAACTCTGAAATAACCGTTAAGGCCAGTGAGCTACTTGTTGAGGGGATGGTTGTTGAGCTGGAACTTTGAGGTGAAGTATTGGATGTACCAGAACTATCTGAACTATCATCATCTGTAGAAGAAGTAACCCCTCCTTTACAAGAGATCAACAAAAAGACTAATATTATGGCTAATATACGTAAAATAATATGGTGCCACCTAATTTTTAATGGAAATAATAAATTCACATCTACTACTAAACTCATATCTACCTCCCTTAAATTTGTATTGTGCGGCCACGACTGTGGAAAAAATGTGGGCAAAGTCAATTCCGCTATGTAATGTTTGTCGAGAGGTTGGGGGAATTTGTTTAGATAGATAATAAATATGTTGATATTTGGTGTAATATTAGATGCTTATCATCTTTTGATTATAGGAGATAATAGGGTCGCATTTATCGATGGTACAATAGTGTATCAAAATTTCAATTTTTAGAGGTGGTTATTGGTTTTTCAGACCTTTTACTCTTTTACTATTACATTAGTCTTTATTCTAGTAGTGTGTCTAAATATAAATTATCCAAATGAAAAGATTTGATGTCTTGGTAAACAAGTTCTACAACTGTTCTATTACGTTTTTTGTCATCATCACTTAGGAAATCATCTATTGGTGGTTCTCCTAGTATGTTTTGTGAGAATAGAGAGGATATGGAGGATAGACCAGTAAAGATTAGAATCATTAAAAACCGATAAAAATTTAATGAATGCATAAATTTACTCCTAATTGAATAGGTATAGTTTGACAAAGGCTATTCGTTGAGTTTCTTAATATTATGCAATGAGCAGAATTTACTCGTTAGCTTAATATTAAAAAATAATATGTTTTTTAAATTTATTCTAAATATTATAATAGGTTCTAATGAAAATAACAAGTCAGAGGTTATAGAAAATTGTGCGCTGGAAAGTGTGGTGAAATATATATAACAAATACAAGGTAAGAATTATTTTTCCACAGTTGTGGTCGTACTATTCAAGAATGAAGTAATTTTTTCCCAATAGATTGGATCAAATGAAATGGTATTATGGCCGGAGTGTTTAATTACTATTTTCTGATGAGGTCCTCCCCAATTTTCAATTAAGTGATCAGAATGTTTTTTGTTGATTACTCGGTCATCCTCAGCCAGTAAAGCGAGCATAGGAATTGTTAATTTACGGGCTTTGGGTAAAGAGTTAAACTCGTGTTTTAAAAGAATAGAAACAGGAACAAAAGGGTATATTTTTTGAGCGACTCTTTTAATGCTGTCAAAGGGAGAAACTAGTATAATAGATAGAATTGGTTTTTTGGATGCTAGATGGATAGCAACACCGGTACCTAAACTACGTCCCATAACAACTATTTTAGTATTATCAATAATAGGGTTTTTGCATACCCAGTCATAAATAAATTCAGCATCGTTAAAAATATGTTTTTCACTAGGTGAACCAGCACTATTGCCATAACCGCGATAATTAATAGCTAGTATTGCCCAGTCTTGTAAATGGTGGGCCTCGAGGATAAAACTAGATACTTCCTCGGCATTTCCTCCAAAATATATTAATAGAGGCTTTTTGGAGGTTGTTTCTTTTCTTTGTGGATCAGAGGTGGTTTGTACATCAGAATCAGAATCGGGGTTGGGTCCGGGATCGAGATCGGAGTCGGGTATGTGGGCAAGGATATTATTGTTGGGGGTATGGATTAACCACCCATGTAAATTAATTCCGTCGGGGGATGAGATATTTATCTCTGCTTGGGGATATTGAGCAAGTATTTGGGTTTTTAAGTTGCTGTCAACTGGTTGAGGAAAGAATAATAGTTTTTCTTGGAAAAGATATAAAAAGATATAAAAGATAATTAGGAAAGTAATTATAGTAATTAGTATTCCTTGTAGCGAGGAGTTTAAATGAAAAGGAAGTTCCATAATAATTACAGTCCCATTTCTTGGCTTTTACGCAAAATATCTGCTTTTTGATCCTCATTTAAATTTTGGTATATATTCTGGAGAGCGGATAATTGATCAGGAGACATATTTTTTACTATTTCAGTTAATTTTTGAGTTAGTTGAGTTTTATCCATTCCTTTGAGGGATTCTAGGTCAATATCTTCCAGACCAGGGAAGCTGGTGGCCGGTTTTTGAGGAAAGAATAAGATCTTTTCATCGGTTAATTGAGTATCTATGGACATACTTTTCAGCTTTTCTCTAATTTTATTGAAGTTTAGGCCTTTATTGGAAGCAATTTCGTACATTTTTTCCATTGAGAGGGCCACTTTGTTATTAGGATAACCATTTTTTGAAAGAGTATTTTTAATATCCTGAATAAATTTTTGTTCGATATCATTATTCATATTTTAATCTCCAATTTAATTGACTGGTTTCATAGCCTTCTATTTTAGTTATAGTTAACTATGAGTTTAATATCAAAGGAAATTTTCCATTTGTAAGATTCATTTTCTACAGTCATGGTCGCACAAATAAATATTTGTTTGTTATTAATTTTGAGTATCACTTCTTAACTTCCTATAGTGCATGGTTCTACAAGAGCTTCTATTTGGAGCAAATTTTGTACTTCTGGCAAGAGGAAATAAGTTGGTTTTGGGTGTTGATAAAAAATGACGTTCATCTATAGGATCTTCTATTCTTCTTCTGAGCAAATCAAAGGAATACTTGGTAGGGTGTCGTACTGCTTGTTTTTTTAAATAACTTCTGTTTTGTTTACTATCTCTTCCAATTAATACTTGTGAGGCTTCAAAGGTAATTCCTAGAAAACTGCTTTTTCCGAATAATAAAACTAATTCTTCTCTAGCGGTAGGATCAAGTTCTAACCAAATGCTTTGTATATTTTTCCAAAATACATTTTGTCTAATGGCATTCCAGTATTCGACTGTTTTTTCACGATGAGCCATGTGCTCAATACCAACACTACGTGTAGTTGGTTCCTCAGAAGTCAGTAATCCGGTTACCATTGCCAAGGCAATTATTTTAAGTGTATTATTAGGGAATCTTTTACGGAGGATCCGGTTTTTTCTTAGGTAGGAGATTGCTTCTGATAACGCTTCTGAGGGCCAAGGCATTGGAGATAATTGGGTTAAGACATGAGCAGCGTTTCGTCTAATTTTTGGTTGTGTTTCCAAAATTATCATTTCAACTAACACAGTAATTAATTTTGCTTTATTTCTAGCATTTTGAATTATTGCTGGAATATTAGTATGATCAAGGTGCTTTAATTGGAATCTTAAATTCCTTGGCTGAGAATGTAATACTTCTAATTGTGAATATAATTCTTCTATAGGAAAAATAATAAGTAATAGGATTTTGGTGGCACAGACAGAAAATTTGAAAGTTTTAAAGAAAGTTGTATTCAAGTTATTTTTTACTAAATCTATAATTTCTATATTTTTATAATTTAACTATAACTAATTTTTGATTAAGGATTTGTTTTGAAAGTAACTATATCCACCTGATATGTTTATATTAATTCGTGGCATATAGTCAATTAATTAAAAAATAATTTTAATTTAGTATAAAAAACGAACAACTGCATTCCTACAAAAATCCAACATTCCTACAAAAATCCAACAAAGTGTAGAATGTACAAAGTGTAGAAACCCACAAGTTTGAGAAAGTTTATTCATTTAAATTATTCATAGCTATGTATTTAGCTAATAATATTAGCAAATATATTGAAATATATTTTGTCATTGAGTTGGTATGTTTATTGCATCAAGAAAAAGCAAATTAAAATTGGTGGGTTTATGATGATCAAAGATGTAGGTCTGCGTTTGCATTCTATTGCGAAGTACAATTTTATGGGTAAAACTAATAATCTAAAAAACAAAGTTTTTTATTTTATACAAGTTCTTATATTTATATGGTTATTTACTGCTTGCGGTACTGATCAAACGCTTGATCAAACATTTATGGAATTGAAGGTAACCAAAGGATCACCTGTAAACGTAGGTGATTATCCCTATTTTGCAAGATTCAAAAATAGTGGTAAGAAATCTTGTGGTGGTTTTTTCCCTGATTCTAGAGCATATTTTACAGCCGCTCATTGCTACTTTTTTACAGCCCGGGTTGACGTTTGTTATTCTTTTCAATTTGAGAGCTTGATTAGGTCTTCTCGTCGAGGAATTATACATCAGCAACCTACACTTAAATTAAGATCATGTAAAAAATTAGACTTCCCTGCCAGAGTTGCAAACAAACCATTAAGAATTAAATTGATTACTTCAACGGTTTCTAAAAGAACAGGTTCTACTGTAACAAGTTCCACAATAATTGATAAAGTAAGATTGAGTCTCATAGATAAATACTATCTTCATGTGAAATCAGATAAAAAGCTTGAATTACCAGGTAAGTTAGTTGCTATAGAGTTTAGTTATGAACCATTAATAAGAAATTTGCGGGTTAGAGGACATTTACCTAGCAGAGTATATATCCATCCTTCATATCAACATATACGTGAGTCAACCAGCCCATTTGATATAGCAGTATTGTTTTTTAATAAACCAGTTACTAATGCTATTTTACCTATAGATATTAAAGGTGTGGACATTGGCGAAAAAGTTGTGGTGATGGGATATGGTAGGACTGAATGGCTTAACCAAATTCAAAAAGAATCAATCAATACTAGTAAGGTAAAAAGAAAATCCAAGCGCAAAAAGTTGTTTCTTAAAGGAGATAACACTGTAAGTGATGTTGGTAACTTTATTACTATAGAAGGTGCGGCCAGTGATTCAGGTGAATACGATGGGTCAGTTATTGGTAAAGGAGATTCAGGAGGCCCATTAATTTCTAATTTTTGGGTTTTAAACCCACCGCTTCAGCGGGTCCCTTCCAGGAATT
>CAZJDM010000121.1:0-14339 GCA_964544765.1 uncultured bacterium | reverse complement strand
TCCATCATGTGAAAATGGATACTCAAACTATGTTTTCATTAGTCGATGGGGTTCAAGAAATAGAGTATATAGAGCCAGTTTATGTGGTGTATGCCATTGAAAATACCAATGAAGACATTTTTAAGAATGATAACGAAGTCTTATCCCAGGATCCACCCTTTAGGGATTTAGTGGGAAGTAGATCAGGTGATTATGATATTTCAAATCAGTGGGGATTGGATAATCGAGCTGATATTGATGTAGATGCAGTGAAAGCTTGGGAAATAACTGAAGGATCTCAGAAGGTTATTGTGGCGGTGATTGACTCAGGAATTGATTATACTCATCCCGCATTAAATGCCAATATTTGGAAAAATGAGGATGAAATTCCAGATAATGGTATTGATGATGATGGAAATGGGTTTATTGATGATCATATCGGTTGGGATTTCTATAACAATGATAATTTACCCTACGATGATAATATGCATGGAACTCATTGTGCTGGAATTATAGGCGCCAATGCTCAAAATCTAAGGGGAATTGCCCCTAAGGTAAAATTAATGGCACTCAAATTCTTGAATTCCAGCGGTTATGGTAGCTCGGCTGATGCTATGTATGCTGTAGATTACGCTATTTCTAATGGAGCCAAAATCTTGAGTAATAGCTGGGGAGGTGCAGGTTATTCATATGCCTTAAAGGAAATGATTGAAAAATCAAATAAGCAAGGTGCTTTATTTATCGCGGCTGCAGGTAATAATACTACTAATTTGGATAGCTATCCATCATATCCAGCTAGTTATAAGGTTGCTAATGTAATTACAGTAGCATCTATAAATAGTAAGGGAGATCTATCAGGTTTTAGTAATTATGGTAAAACCTCGGTCCATATATCCGCACCGGGATCAAACATCCTTAGTAGTGTTCCCTATGGTGGGACCAGATATTTAAGCGGAACTTCCATGGCTACTCCTTTTGTCGCTGGAATAGCAGCCTTGATGTATTCTTTAGATGAAAATTTAAGCAATAGACAAGCAAAAGACATCGTCTTGAATACAGCTGTTCCCTACAATACGCTCACTGATTATACTGTGACCGGTGGTTTGGCTAATGCAGCTAATGCTGTAAGTCAGATATCAAATGAGCCAGATCCTGAGCCAGATCCCGAACCAGAGCCAGAGCCAGAACCAGAGCCAGAGCCAGAGCCAGAGCCATCTATTGATCCAGATAAAATAGCATTTAAGACAAGTTACTATAGACCTTGGTGGTCCAGTTATTACAAGGTAAGTTTGTATCTTGAAATTCCCGAAGAGTATAAGGATCTAATACAATCAGTGACTTATACCTTAGATCCGCTGATTTTTGATCCTTTTACTATTGATAAAAGTGAGACCCAAGGGTATTACATTATGATGTTTAAATCCAGACCCTGGTCCTATAAAGTTGAAATTAAGATACAGTTAGAAAATGGTTCATTCTTTGTAAAACAAGAAGATTTTGCCTTTTAAACAATTTGATGAATTTAATCTGGTTACTGGCTGCTGGTTACTAATTACTTGTTACTAGTTACTGACTGCTGGTTACCAGCATTAATATGCAAGTTCGCTAAAATTTCCAGTTTTAACTTGGTAATTAGCTCTGCTTACGATATCATTTCTATATATACCTTTATTATAATTTAAAATTTATTATAAACGTTCCAAAATGGAGAAATCTATGGATCTTATTAGGAACATTTTTGTTGGTACTGTTGTTTTAGCTGCTTGCTATGGATCATGGAACCTAATTGAATATGAAAAAGTAAGGCACAAGAGTAATAAACAAGATAGTATGCTCAATATTGCCAAAACACTTGCCGTTCAGATAAGTGGTAAACGACATGTCAGAATGCAATATAACAATGCAGAGTCAAGATTTAATGAGTATAAAGATGATCGAGATTATAGATATATTTTCTTACAATTACGTAAGACATTAAAAGCCCATAAGTTAGATGGTTTTATTAGAACCTTGATATTCATCAATGAGGAGAAAGCTAATCTCAGTAAAAGTGGTGAATTTTTTGTTACGGTTTCTACTGAACCTGATCAATCATTCTTTTTTAAGACAATGATACCAGGGTTAGCTAAGAAAGATTTAAGTCTTGGTGGAGTTATTCCTTCATATAATATCGATAGTAAAGAATGGATAAGCGCTTATCAGCCCATAAAATGGAAAGGGCACATAGTAGCAATTATTCAGATTGTTGAGCGTTATTATCCTGCAACGTTAAAAATGATAGTGAGTAATTATAGTGACTCAATCATCGCATTAGCAGCTATATTATTTTTAGCTATTTTAATTTATCTTTCCTGGAGAAGACAATCAAAAATATATAAAAAAGCAGAGTACCAAGCCTTATTTTATGATCAAGCTTGTCGAGAAATTTTAACCAATATAGAACAAGCCTATTTATCTTTTGGCAGGACCTTAAAAGTAGACGGTATTTTTTCGGAATATTTAACCAAATATTATTCTGGTTTGCCGTCTGTAAATACAAATGTTTTTGATTATTTATTCAGGGATAGTACCGTAAATAAACAAGAAGTATTCAGACAGAGAAAATTACTTGAGAAGATGTTTGTTGAGGGTAGAGGAGGATGGGGAAATCTATCCAGGTACCTGATAAAAACTATTAAATTTGAATCCCAAAATCGGAAAGATAAATTAATATTGAAATATAAAGGACTCTTTAATCAAAATGATGACCTGGTTCGCATTGTGGTAATGATTAAGAATGATCAAGAGGAAAAGAAAACGGAGATAGCAAAGAACCAAGATAGTCAGAATAATGAAATTCGATTAACTGAAGCTCAGTCAAAAGAAGAGCAACCTTTAATTAACTGGAAACAACAATGGACAATTAATCTTTTCAAAAAATGTATTCATTCCTTTTATAATACTTTATTGGGAAATAAAGAGATAGATTCTTTATGTAAAGAGATTAACCACACCATATCATCCTTTCAATTGTCTTCATTAAAGAATAGTACACAACCAAATTCTCCCATGGATTTAAATGCTCATTTTACTAGAACTAATCTACCAATTTTTAATATAAATTCATTTATAAATTCTATAATTGATGAATCTTCATCAGTTTTTACTGGTGTGGGAATGAAATGTGAGAAATTGGCCACTTTTAATCCTTATCTTTTGGTAGGTGTTGATCAGAAAAAACTAAAAAGAGCCTTTAAAAATATTTTTCTAGGATTTATTGGTCAATTAGTACCCGGCTCTGAAATATCAGTGGTACTCAGAACTGAATCAAAAAATAATGTATATCAAGGAGGCGAGAGAGTAAAACTATATTTGCGGGGATATCAAAAAGGAGTTTTAGGGGTATCTAAAATAGGAACCTGGTTAAGTAAGAATAAACTTAATCCTGAAAATATGGATGAAGCAAAATTTAGTCCGGCTACTTTCTTTGAGATAGCTGGTGATCTCTTAAAAGCCAATAATATGGAACTAGATTGGAGTAATAGTTCAGAAATAATGGTTACTTTTCCTTTAGCTTTACCATCCTCTATGATCAAAGAACAAATCGATGTTTACTTGGCAGATTATGGTGATGTTCAATTGAAGGAAGCTGTATGTTCTTATATGTCCAAAGAATTAGGATTACTTAAGTTTAAACCATACGATTCATCTAATAAGGACTCTTTTATAAAAGAAAATAAAGATGGTTTAAAGATTGTCTTTACTTCTATTGATTCTGTACCTCACGATTTACTAAAGCGTTCATTGCCAAATTTACGTTCGGTATTAATTACTTCTTCTTTTAATAAGTTACAGAAACTGGACTCTGTACAGAAAGTTCAAGAATTGAAGTCAATTCGTGGAGAGTTGTCATTCTTGTATCGTCCAAAAGGAAGTGTTGTGGTGAGAACAGTATTAGATCAAATTGTTAGTGAATATTTCTCTCGGCTATTGAAACCCAATGTTGAGGTTAATCAAGGGAAAGATGAAGCGCATAAAGCAGGATCCGAGGTCCATCAAGGAAAAGTTAAAATCCCCCCACAAGCCGGATCCGAAGTTCATCAAGGAAAATCCGTGGTGCATCAAGGGAAGACAGACACGCGCCAAGGAAAATCAAAATCTATATAGCACAACTAATTATTGCTCCGCCTAAACAAGTATTTTCTTTGTAGAAAACAATTGATTGTCCGGGTGTAATGGCTCGTTGTGGTTTATCAAATATTACTTTAATTTGATCATTGTTATATTCTGAGATAGTACAAACTTGATCCGCTTGACGGTAGCGGATTTTAGCTTTCAGTGGTTCGTTTAGATAAGTTTTATCAAGGGTAGAATTAATCCATGAACATTGATGGGCAATCAAAGAGTTAGCATATAGTGCTGGGTGTTTTGATCCTTTAACTACAGTAATGGAATTGGTGTTTTGATCTTTTGAAGAAATATAATATGGTTCAGACGATCCTCCCCCTAGCTCTAATCCACCACGTTGGCCAATGGTATAAAATGCCAAACCTTGATGGGTTCCCAGAGTTTCTCCTTCTAAAGTTTTAATAGGGCCGGGTTTAAGAGCGATAAATTTACGTAAAAATTGTGGGAAATTACGCTCTCCGATAAAACATATTCCTGTGGAATCTTTTTTATTAAAGGTGGTTAATCCTGCTTCTTGAGCGATAGCTCTTACTTCTGTTTTTTTCAAATTTCCAATGGGGAAAAGTGATCGCTTTAAAGCTTCTTCCTTTACGTTACAAAGAAAATAACTTTGATCTTTATCGGGATCAGCTCCTTTTAGTAAATAATGGTGATTATTCTGATGACTAATCTGGCAATAATGACCGGTAGCTAGAAATTTTGCGCCTAAAGATAGTGCTTTGGACAAAAAGAGATCAAATTTAATTTCCCGGTTGCATAATATATCTGGATTGGGTGTTATTCCTTGTTTGAAGGCTGCTAACGACTCAGCAAAAACCTTGTCCCAATATTCGTTAACAAAATTTACTGTATAATAAGGGATGTCCAGGTGATGGCAAACTTTCATAACGTCATGATAATCGGCTTCTGCGGAGCAAGTACCATCGTCATTTGTTTCATCCCAGTTTTTCATATAAAGTCCGATTACATCATACCCTTGTTTCTTTAGTAGATAAGCAGCCACAGAACTGTCTACTCCTCCGGACATTCCAACGGCAATTCGATCAGTTTTTAAAGGCCGGTTTAAATCAGATAAAGGTTGATTTAATTCATTATGATTTAATTCAGATTGTAAAGATTGATGCAATTTTTTCATTTCTTTAAGAATTGATAACTTGTTTTAAAATTTTGATAGTATGTTTTAAATCATCATCACTGGTGTTTAAGCCCCAAGAGAAACGCACTGAATTTTTGGCCTGTTTTGGGGATAATCCCATATTGATTAAGACATGGGATGGTTCATTAGAACCAGCGCCGCATGCAGATCCTACACTAACCGCAATATTATGCAAGTCTAATTTAATAGCTAGAGACTGGGCATCAATACCTGGAAAACAAATATTGACTGTGTTATCAAGACAATATTCTTGATTTCCATTTATAATAGATTGAGGGAAAAAGTTTAGAATATCCGCAATAAATTGTTTTTTTTGCTTTTTTAACTTGATTAGAGTAGTGGAGTTATTCTGGGTTAATCTATCTTGTGCTAACCTACAAGCTGCGCCCAATCCTACAATTGATGCGACATTTTCTGTGCCAGCTCGTTTAAGTCGTTCTTGATGACCTCCATAAAATAGGGCTCTTAAGGGTAATCCCTTACGGATGTATAAAGCTCCAATTCCTTTGGGTCCATACATTTTATGACCTGAAAGACTTAATAAATTAATTCCTAACTCCTTAACATTTAAAGGTATTTTACCGCAAGATTGTACTGCGTCAGTATGAATAACCATGTTATTTTGTGGATCAATTTTTTTACATAATTCTACTATATTTTTAATAGGTTGGATGGTACCCACTTCATTATTGGCGTGTATGATACTTAAAAATCTGGTTAGGGTAGGTTGAGAAAGAACCTCCTTAAGGTGATCAAGGTTTACTACACCATTAGAATTACATTTGATATAAGAGGTTGACCAACCATTTTGTTTTAGCTTTTCAAAGGGTTTGAGGATCGAATAATGTTCTATAGTAGAAGTAACAATTTGTGTTGGTTCAGGTATATTCAATGTTCCAAAGATAGCTAACGTATTACTTTCTGTGCCACCACTGGTGAAATAAATCTCTTCTGATGTGGCTCCTATCAGGTTAGCAACTTTTTCCCTGGCTTGTTCGATGGCAAATTTGGCTTTTCTACCCCAAGAATGAGAACTAGAAGGGTTACCGTAGTGCTCTTCCAGATATGGTAACATGTTTTTTAATACTTCTGGATTGATAGGGGTAGTTGCGTTGTGGTCTAAATAGATCCTCGTCATGTGGCATTTATAAGTGTTTCAAGTCTAACTGTCAATTATGTTTTATCATTATGATAGAATATTCGTTATATCCATGTTTAGTCAAAATGCTTGATTATGGTAAAATATTAAAGTATTCCCTTCATCTAGAGGTGGTTATTAACATTTGATCGCATAACCAAAGTTTTAATAATGATTATTAATCAAAAATTTAGAAAGGAAATTTCAGCTTTGTCAGATTCTAGACAAAAACGTGTACAGGATTTGAAAAACCTATTTAAAGAAAGAATCGTTTTTCTCGATTCCGCCGTTGGTACTGAAATTCAAAGGCTTGGTTTATGCGCGAGTGATTTTGGAGGGGAAGTTTATTTTAATTGTAATGAACAGTTAAATTTAACAAATCCAGAAATAATAAAGAAAATTCACATAAAGAATTTAAGGGCGGGTGCTGATGTTATTGAAACCAACACCTTTGGAGCTACTAATATAGTCCTGTCTGAATATCAGCTAGCAGATAAAACATATGAATTAAATAAATCCGGATCTATGATAGCTAGAGAAGCTTGTGATGACTATTCTAATCGTTTTGTTGCAGGAACAATTGGACCCACAACTAAACCTTTTTCCATTAATGGTGAAATTACTTTTAAACAACTGGTGGACACCTATTTAGAGCAAATGCAAGGTCTTTGGGATGGAGGCTGTGATTACTTCCTAATTGAAACAGTTCAGGATACTGTTAATGTCAAGGCGGCTTTATTAGCTAGTTTTCATCTATTTGAAAAAGAAGGAGAAAAGATCCCTATTGCCGTATCAGGCACCATTGAACCTATGGGAACTACATTAGCCGGACAGAATGTCGAGGCTTTTGTTACATCTTTGGAGCATATTGACTTACTTTATATTGGCTTGAATTGTGCTACTGGTCCGGCTTTTATGACTGATCATTTAAGAGCCATGGCAGCCCGAAGTAGGAATTTTGTAGGTTGTGTACCTAATGCCGGACTTCCTGATGAAAATGGAAATTATTTAGAGACTCCAGCTATGATAGCCGAAAAGTTGGCTAGTTTTGCTCGTCAGGGATGGCTGAATATTGTTGGTGGATGCTGTGGAACTACTCCCAGCCATATTAAAAGGCTGGTGAAAACCTGTAAAGATATTCATCCTCGTAAACCTGAAATTCAAAATCTATCACGAGTATCAGGTTTAGAATCTTTTGAGGTAACTGATGAGGTGCGGCCAGTATTGGTAGGGGAACGAACCAATGTAATTGGTAGCAAGAAATTTCGAAATTTAATAAAAGATAAACAATACGAGCAAGCGGCTGAAATTGCCAAAAAGCAAGTTAAGGCTGGTGCTCAGATTATTGATATATGTTTGTCCAATCCTGATCAAGATGAATTACATGATATACAACAGTTTATGCCTTATGTGGTAAGAAAAGTAAAAGTTCCCCTCATGATAGACTCAACTAATCATGAAGTTTTTGAAAAGGCGTTACAGTTCTGTCAAGGTAAGTCGATTTTGAATTCTATCAATCTAGAAGAAGGTGAAAGTCGATTTGATAAGGTGGTTCCCTTAGCTCAAAAATATGGCGCTGCTATAGTAATAGGGTTGATAGATGAGGATAAAGATCAAGGGATGGCGATTACTAAAGATAGAAAATTAGAAATTGCCCGTAGATCATATCATCTGTTAGTTGATAAATACAATTTTTCTCCTTTTGATATCTATTTTGATCCTTTAGTTTTTCCCTGTTCTACTGGAGATAAACAGTATATAGGCTCTGCAGTGGAAACAATCGAAGGTATTAAACTTATTAAAAACGAGTTTCCTAATACTCGTACTATATTAGGTATTTCAAATGTTTCATTTGGATTACCTCCTAGTGGAAGAGAGATTTTAAACTCAGTCTTCTTAAATCATTGTGCAAATGCAGGGTTGGATTTAGCTATTGTTAATGCCCAGAAGGTTAAACGTTTTGCTCTTATTACCGATCAAGAGAAAGAACTGGCTAATAATTTATTATTCAATAAAGGATCAGATCCGACTGGTGAGTTTGTTTCCTATTTTCGAGAGAAGAAGGTTAGTAAAGTCTCCCAGCCTAAGATGTCCATAGATGAACGTTTAAGAGGGTATATTTTAGAAGGAACTAGAGATGGCTTAATTGATGATCTTAATGAGAAATTAAAAATTATACCGCCTCTTGATTTAATCAATGGACCTTTAATGGATGCTATGGCTGAAGTTGGTCGATTGTTTAATAATAATGAGTTGATAGTAGCTGAAGTGCTAGAATCGGCGGAATCAATGAAAGTGGCAGTTAGTCATTTAGAGCAGTTTTTAGATAAAGATCAAAGGCAACATAAAGGAACCATGGTTTTAGCCACGGTAAAGGGCGATGTCCATGATATTGGTAAAAATCTGGTTGATATAATACTGAGTAACAACGGATTTAATGTAATAGATTTAGGAATAAAAATACCGCCAGAACAAGTAATTGAAGCATGTCGTAAGTATAAACCCGATATTATTGGTTTGTCAGGTTTATTAGTTAAATCAGCTTTTCAAATGGTTACTACAGCTACTGATTTGAAGGAAGAAGGAATAGATACTCCTATATTAGTTGGTGGAGCAGCATTATCAAAGAGGTTTGTCGATTCTAAGATGACTCCTTGTTATAAAGGAATGGTCCTATATGCTCAAGATGCGATGGATGGTTTGTCTCTGGCTCAAAAATTAGTGGATCCTGTTTTGTCGGAGCAATTGATTGAAAAAGAGAAAGTCAAAGATGATCGAGATGTTCGGGCCGAGATAGTAGAGTCTCCTTTAAAAATTATATATGATTTAAGGTCTACTTTAGTGAAGGTAGTAGAGAATGCTCCTGTACCACCATACTTTGAGCGTCACCTGTTTGATAGTACATCAATTGATGAAATATGGTTGTATGTAAATAATCAGATGCTATTTGGTCGACATTTAGGATTTAGAGGAAATTTTGATAAAGCTCTGGAGCGAGGAGATTCAAAAGCAGTTAATCTTATGAGACAAATGACAGAAGTAAAGGCTCAGGTTCGAAAAGTTTTTCAGCCTAAAGCGGTCTATCAGTTTTTTCAAGCTAAAAGCTGGAAAAATGATATTATTCTTTGTGATGAATCGCAAAATGAGATCATGAGATTTACTTTTAAAAGGCAGCGCCAAAAAGACGGTTTATGTTTATCTGATTTAGTTAATCCTCCTGTTGGACATAATGGATGTAAATCAGTTTCTTGGGAGGGTAATTGTCGTGATAATATATGTATGTTCGTAGTCTCCATGGGTCGAGATGTAATATCTTTTTCTAAAGAACTTAAAGATCGTGGTGAGTTTCTTAAAAGTCATATGGTACAAGCTTTGGCGCTTGAAATGGCCGAGGGATACGCTGAATTATTACATCGGTCGATTAGAAATTTTTGGGGATTAATGGATCATCCCGATTTATCCAAAAAAGAACGTTTTCAAGCTAAATATCAAGGCAGAAGATATTCTTTTGGTTTTCCAGCCTGTCCTGATTTAGAAGATAACCAAAAACTATTCTCTTTATTGAAACCAGAAGACATAGGTTGTTGTCTGACCGAAGGATTTATGATGGATCCAGAGGCCAGTGTTTCTGCTATGGTGTTTCATCATCCCGATGCTACATATTTTTCCGTATGATTTGACAACAACAACCATAATTCCGAGATCATTATATTATTTTTTACTCTTGTTTAGGTGAAGGATACTATTTAGGGTTGAAATAGACTCTACGATATATGGATCTTTATAGAGCTTTTCAATCCATTTTAGATTAGCATCAGACTCATTTTCTTTATTCTCTTGAGTATTTTTATTGGTGGTAGAAGAGTCATTTTTTTTCACTTCAGGTTTTTTACTTTTTTTACTATGAACTTCAGGAGTAGGATCGGGATCTGGTGTATCAAAAATTCTTTTATTATTGGTTAATGATTCAAGCCTTTTAGCTTCTCTCTTAGCAATTTTTTGATCCCGTAATACTTGTTTGAGGTTGAGTGATTGCATTGTATTTTCTCGGCGTTTTTTCAAGATCTTGACGCTTTCGGTGATTCTTTGAAAGGCTTTACTCTTTTTAACCCTATTTTTACTGAGTTTAATTAAATTTTTCATAGGATATGAGAATTTTTTCCAATCTTTATGAGGAAGGGCCTTTACTTCATCCCATGGCAGGGAATAATCTTGGTATTGTTCCCCTGTTTCTAAATATCCGTTGGGGTCGGGAAGAATTATGTCAGGTGTAACTCCTTTATATTGAGTTGACTTACCGTCTATTCGATAAAACTTTTGAATGGTTACTTTTAGGGCACCCAGAGGAAGTAAGTGTTGAAGTTGATCAGGTATACCTCTGTCTAGATTTAATAAAACTTGAACAGTTCCTTTGCCATGTGAATGTTCTCCTCCTATTATAATTGCCCGCCTGTAATCTTGTAAGGCTGCTGCTAAAATTTCAGATGCGGAAGCACTGAACTTATTGATCAGGACCACTAAGGGTCCAGAGTAAATAATGTTGGGATCGGTATCTCTAAGGACGTCAATAACTCCGTCGCTTCTTTTTACTTGAACAATAGGCCCTTCTTTTATAAATAACCCCGACATTTGCCGAGCATCTTCTAGGGCTCCTCCTCCGTTGTATCGAAGATCCAATATTACTCCCTTTACATCATTTTTTACAAAGCGTTTTAATTCTTTTGCAACATCTTCGGTGCAGTTTCTACCTTTTTTACCTTTTCTTATTCGTTCAAAATCACGGTAGAATTTTGGAAGGTGGATATAACCAAAAGTTGGTTTTTTAGCTTTTTTATCCTTAGGATTATTGGTGTCGCTTTTCAAAATAGTACCTTTAGCATAAACCTCTTCAATTTGAACCACGTCACGAACGATAGGGATGACTATTATTCTACCATCAGGTTTTTTAACCGTTAATCTGACCTCGGCTCCTTTTGGACCTCGAATCAACTTAACGGCATCTCGTACTCTCATATCTACAATGTCTACGGGTTCTCCACTACCTTGAGCTACCTTTAAGATTATATCTTCAGCTTGTAATTGTTTTTGGCGCCAAGAGGCACTTCCTGGTATGATTCGTACTACCTTTATATAGGGTCCGTCTTCTCTTAATAATGCTCCAATTCCTTCTAATGAACCTCTCATTTCGATATCAAAGTCTTCTTTTCGGTCAGGGGGAAGATAAGTGGTATGAGGATCAAAAACCACTGTAACCGCGTTTATATAACGATCTAAGTAATCTTTATCTGTTTCTTTCAGCATCCTTTTAAATAACCGTTCAAAACTCTTTTTCACTTCAGTTCGAGCTTTCTTTTCTATTTCTTTGGGAGATAAAGGAGTAATTTTTTCGTTTTTGGCTTTCTTTTTAGCATCTGTTTTGGCTGATTTAGCCTCAGCATTTTGCTTAGTCTTTTCTTTCGATTTTTTAGTTTGCTGTTCTTTCTTTTCTTTTAATTTCTTTTTAGCTTCTTCTTGTTCCTCTAAGGTGGTTATATATTTAGACAGAACACTGAATTTAACTAAATTCTTCCATAATTTTAATAATTCTGTTTTGTTTTTAGAGTAGGATCGTTTTTTGGCGTCAGATTGAAAAGATTCTTTCTTGCTAAAATTAAAGGGTTTTTTTAATAAATTTGTGACTATTTTATCTACTTCTTTGATTCTTTGCCTAAGTATAATACTGGCTTTTTTATAAAGTATCATTTCTCCAGTGCGGATCTCGTCATCTATCAACACCTTATAAGCTTCAAATTTTTTAATATCTTCAGTAAGGAAAAACTTTTTATCATAATCCATTTTTTCGATAAACTTTTTATAAGCATCTTTAGATAAATTGTCGTCAATCTTTTTATGGCTGTAATGGAATATTTCCAATTTTTTCTTTAATAACTTAACTAGTAAATGCTCCTGAGTGATTTTTATATTACTATATAAATATAGGTTTTGGTTGAAGTAGAGGGTTGAAAGGAAAAATATTACTAGAATTCTCATAAGTCACCTGACTAAATACAAGTTATAGAAAATATTAAATTTTTTGGTATGAGTTTATGGAGCAACAGATACCATTCTTAAGATAGATTACCTGATTCATGTTTTAAAAGCCAGCGTTTTATCTCAATTGGTTGGGCAAAACCACCAATTTTGCCATTTTTTAAAATAACTCGATGGCATGGTAAGGCGATAAAAATGGGGTTGTTATGAACAGCGTTTCCCACCGCTCTGGCTGCTTTGGGCATTTTTATTTTAGCTCTGAGTGCAAGTTTGTACTTTGCAACCATCTGATGGAATTGATATGATGATCTAGGAAATAGAACGAGTTAATATATATTAAGGATAGTAAAAACCGACAAAAGGAGGGGTAATCAATGTCCAAGAGTCTACTTATTGTCGCTGTTCAGCCTAAAAGTAGAAAATCGATCATTTCCTTAGGTTTAATGGAGATGTTTAAGCGTCATTTTCCAAAGGTTGCCTACTTTAGACCATTGATTTATAAACCTCGTGAGCCTAATGGTATAGATCGCGAAATTAATTTGATTTCTTCCTATCATAATATTGACCTTCCTTATGAAGATATGTATGGGCTTTGGGAAAGAGAAGCGGATGAATTGATCACTCAGGGTAAACAAGACGATTTATATGAAAAAATACTTACTAAATATAAAAAATTAGAAGAAGAATTTGATTTTGTTTTATGTGAAGGCACAGATTATGGTGGTTCTACCGCATCATTTGAGTTTGATATCAATGCTGATATTGCTACCAACCTTAGTTTGCCAGTGTTGATTGTACAAAATGGTCATCAGCAAAGTGTTAATAAGATTAAGTTATCATTGGAAGTTGCCATTGAGCAATTTGATGAAAGAAATTGTACTGTTGTAGCAGTTATAATCAACCGTGTTAAACAAAAGATGATGAAAGAGGTTCAAGATGTAATATCTTCCGAATTGAAAGAAAGAAATATTCCCGTTTATGTGATCAAGGAAGATACTACTCTTACTAATCCCACTATTCGAGATGTGGAAAGATCTTTAGATGCGGAATTATTGTCTGGAGGTGACTTTACAAATAAACAAGTTCATCATTATTTAATTGCCGACATGGGAATTAATAAATTATCTCAAAATTTACAACCAGGAAGTTTGGTAATTATGCAGTCCCATCGTTCTGACACTTTCGCCCATACTTTGGCGCTTGCTATGGCCCCTAATTTACCTAACGCAGCGGGCATTTTATTGACGGGATCTGAACCAGTGAATCCCATTATTATCAATATGATTGAGGGTATTCCAGATATTCCGGTTTTAAAGGTTCAAAAAGATACTTATCAGACAGCGACTGAACTTTCAAAAATTCATATGGCAGTTCATCCTGAGAGTCAGGAACAAATATCTAGAATTATAGATGCTTTTGAAAGTCATGTCGATGTGCCGGATTTAGAGGACCGAATAGTGAAGTCAGAAACCCACACCGTTACCCCTAAAATGTTTGAGTATGGATTATTACAGACAGCAAAACAAAACAAAAAACACATCGTTTTACCTGAAGGTGCAGAAGATCGAATTTTGCTCGCAACCGAAATTCTTGTTCGCAAGAATATAGTAGATATAACTTTATTAGGAAAGAAGAAATATATTGAACAAAAAATTCGACGATTGGATTTAAATCTAACAGGCGTAGAAATTATTGAGCCCGCTAAATCTAAAGAGTATAAAGAGTTTGCTGATACTTATTTCGATCTGCGGAAACATAGAAATATAAATATTGATATGGCTAAAGACGCAATGGCCGGAGTAAATTATTTTGGCGCAATGATGGTTTATAAAGGATTAGCAGATGGTATGGTTTCGGGTTGTGTTCATT
>CAZJDM010000120.1:0-14417 GCA_964544765.1 uncultured bacterium | reverse complement strand
TCTATGGGTCAGGTTTACCTTATTAACCAGGATGAGCCGTTAGATCCGGCACAACCTGTAATCAAGATTAAGATTCCACAGTTAGAACTTTCACAATACACTTTATCCGACTACCAGTGGAAAACTGAATTTGGAACGAAAGAATTGTTTGCTTCCGGTTCAATAATAAGAAACTCTTATAATGTATACCATGGAAGAATAGAAAAGCTAATCAATTTTCGTTGGGAATCAGACCGCTCCATTCAAAACTTCCAAGGAGAATCTTTACAGGTAACCTTACATAACGAACAAGTTAAACTGAATATTCCAGAACATTTATGGGGAACTTATTCCACCGAGACTAACGATAAAGAGACTACTTTTGTCATTCAAGAATTGATCAAAGATAATGAAGTAACCTCATTGCAATTAACAGAACTACTATACAATGGAAACCACTTAACAGCTGTTATCCATGATAATGCTAATATCTCAAACATTATAAGAACCTCGCTCAAGATCTTTTATTATGCCAAAGGGACCTGCTATTATGATTTAAAATATTCAGGCAAGGTACCTATTGAATTAATAAAAACCAGTGAAGACAAAATATACATAGATATCGGCAAACTACCTATCGATCCCTTTTTCTTGCAAACCGGCAAAGATGTCCTAGTCAGATTTGAAGCTACCCGTTCTTTTGCCGGAAAATCGAAAATACAAGTCTTTGACAAAGTGCAGGTAATCCATTAAAAGGTGCAAAGGATTTATTTAAGGCGCAGATAATTCATTTAAAAGCGCAGGTAATCCGTTAAGAGGTAAATATGGAACATATTGCTGACTACTTATTACAAAAACAATCTAAACAAAAAAAAACCAACATCAATAAACAAAAAGTTGAGCAACTGGCCGACGATATAATCGCTCTACTTTACCCTCAAATACATACAGGTGTTATTTCTTCCCGCCTTAAAACAATGGCTAAAATTGAACAAACTGAAAAAATTTTGGAAGAAATATTAAAAACAGTAAAATTAGAAAAAGGATCATTGGCATCTAAAATCGCCCACGGTTTTATTTCACAACTTGTACCACTTAGTAATAAACTTGACCTTGACGCTAAAGCTATTTATCAAGGAGATCCCGCGGCCACCAAAATCGATGAAGTCATTCTCAGCTACCCAGGTTTTATGGCTATAGTTATACATCGTATATCCCATTACTTTTATAAACAACGAGTACCATTATTCCCGCGCATATTATCCGAATACGCCCATCGAGAAACAGGTATTGATATTCATCCCGGAGCTACTATAGGAGATTCTTTTTTTATCGATCATGGAACGGGTATCGTTATAGGAGAAACAACCCATATTGGAAATAATGTTAAACTATACCAAGGTGTGACCCTTGGAGCATTAAGCATTGACAAATCGATGGCCAACACCAAACGACACCCTACCATTGAAGATAACTGCATAATATATTCTAATGCCACTATACTAGGTGGGGATACAGTTATTGGTAATAATACAGTAGTTGGCGGTAATGTTTGGTTAACCGAGAGCGTCGCGCCTAACTCAATGGTTTATAGCGTTAGTGAAACCAAGGTTCGTTCTCATGTAAATAGTCAATAAGTGCTGGTAACACAGATCACAGCACTCATTCTTTCAGTGTTTTACATAAGCCACCCTTATTTCTCACATTTTACTTAAATAGTTGCTTAATAGATAAAAAAACGATAAATCTTTTCAATAGCAAATCTAAACAAGTTGGATATACAGGATGTTCAATGGTGAAGGAGGATTCCTTGTGAAAATAAGGACCATTTTAGATACTATAGATGGGACACCCCATGTGCTTTTAAACCGTCTATTTCAACACCGAGATGTCCAAATATGGATGAAACTCAAACCTTCAAAACAAAAAAAATACGGCTCCTTCGATCTTTCAAAATATAAAAATCGCATCTTATCTAAACCTTCAGAATATATGAATTCTAAAAATCATAGTACAAATAATATAAAAGAAGTGAAAAATAATTTTATGGAAGAAATTGATTATATTATCACCGGTGTAGGTACTGGTGGACACATAACCGCATGCACTCTACTAAAAGAAGAAATGTCTAATTTGAAAGTTATAGCTGTTGAACCGGAAGACACACCTATCATCAATAGAGATCCACCCAATAGCCGTGCAATACAAAGAATTGGCTCCGGATTCATTCGGTCCACTTTAAAAACGGACCTATTAGATGATATTATTCAGGTTAACGAGCAAGAATCCTTCGATTACGCTATGCGCTGTGCTAAAGAAGAGGGTCTTTTTGTAGGGATATCCACTGGTGCGGTTTTGGCTGCTATAAATAAGCGACTACCGCAAATAAAGGACGGCAGTAAAATACTAACTTTTAGCTTTGATACCGGAGAAAGGCACTCATCTGTGGCCAGTTTACATGACATACATTGAGTAAGAGCACTTATTGGCGAGTTACCTATAAATAACCCAAAATATCCTTAAACAAAAGTAATTTTGAGGTTGATCCCTCGATTTTTATTTTGCCAAAAGTAAAAGCCAGAACTATATTTAACCTTTTTTCCATTAGTTTAAATAAAACATCTTCCTTCATAGACACTTTACAATCGGCTTCACCCTCCTCACCTCTTTTTACCTCAACATTTTCTCCATCGACTTTAATAAGCCATTGTGCATCATCAGCATCCAGAATATTGAAAGCAAAGACAGCGCTAGCTATATCATTTTCGATTTCAACCTGTTCAAGCATTTTCTTATATGCCGCCGGTAAACGTTGCTGAAAAAAAAGCTCGATACTCATATACATATACCTCACATTACATTAATAAATGTTATAAATGTCGTAAAATTATTCAAACACAATCACAATATCTCTACAAGCTTTGTAGCTTTTTACAAAGATTTTATAGCTTCTTAATTTAATTTAGTCCAATAATAATTAATAGAATATTCGAAAAACCAGAGAAATAAACATTTTATTCTCTAGTTAATTCAACCTCAATTACTTGGTTCCACTGTCCATCAATTTCAACAGAAATCTCTTTTGAAATATAACCCTGACTTTGAAAAACTACATTATAATTACCTTCAGTCAGCAACAATGTAAATTCACCTTGCGGCATAGCATTATAGATTATTCTATCAATACCGTGAACCCAAATATTGGCCGCAACCGGAATTCCAGTAACCTCGTCAACCACCACACCTTTTAATCCTTTATGAACAATTGATACCATAGAAATCAGTGAATCCTTATTATCGTTCCATAAAAATTCAATGGTTTCAAAAGCCGGCCATTTTAATTCACTAACTTCTAAGGTAAAGGACAAACAATTCTTCCAATAATAGTTCCAATCCTGCATACTTCCCCAAATTTCATACCATTGATACCCGTTAGTAATTCCATCATCAAAATAGACTGATTGATACATTGGATCATTCAGTATTGCATAATCCTTAGCTATTTGAACGGCTACTTCATAGTCAGGTATTTGATCAACTTTCGAATCCCAGGGATAATTTACTACAACAGCTCCTCCATGCAAGTTTGCTGATAAAATAAAGTTCCGCAAATTGGAAAACTCTATCATATGTATGGTCTCAACCGCATGATTGATATTTCCTGAAGCCTGTTCAAAAATAAAAGGGAAGTCTCTATTCAAATCGATGCCTTGGGCATTGGCTCTAATACCTGCATGAGTACCATCCGGATTCATATTGGGCATTATCCAAATCTCAGTCTCATCAATAATTTGAGTGATATTATCGTCAATCCCATAATTATCAGTTAAATATTTAATAAACCGACTTAATATTTCTTGACCAGCAACTTCATTACCGTGCATATTTCCTACTAACTTAACCTCAGGTTCAGGCTGATCTATCTCCACTTGATCTGACAACTTTACAAACCACATTTCTCTACCCTCTACCGTTTTGCCAATACTAATTAATTTGGCTATATGGGAATTTTGACTAACTATTTGTTTTAGTTTTTGAGTTAATTGTTCATAAGTTAAATAACCTTGGCGCCTTATTACTTCATCTCTTAGCTCCCAATATTGTATTCCTTGTTCATCTAGCCATTTCAAATCTTTTTTATTCGCATATATTATAAATTTATTTCCTTTTCTATGATCAATAATAAATCCGTGTTGATAAATTTTTTCCCAATCAGTTTTAGTTGTAGGGTTTATTTCAATTCTACTATGATCTACAAAACGTCTATGCTCACCTATATGATGCCTATTAGCGTCTAAAGGATACTTGATAAACAAAATATAGGTAATTAAGAAAATAATAATTTTCATATCATTCCAAAGTAAAAATAGATTATTTTGACTCGACTCTAGAATGATCGGAAAAAAAAAATAAAATATTAGGCTTTTGCTTAGAAAAATTTCCTATTACAATATTGGATAAATAATTTTTAATTTTTAAGAATGGGGGAGATTAATGAAATTTTGTACCTTTTATCTAAATGATCATCTTTTTGGTTTTAATGCCCTTGATGTCAAAGAAATTAATGATGAATTAATATTTAACCCCATCAGTCATGCTCCCGATTCAGTCTGTGGTTATTTAAATATCAATGACCATATCAACATTATTTTAAATCTTAAATCCATACTTGGATATCAGGATGACTGTATTGATAAAATTGATAAAAGTAATAAAAATAAAAAAGTAATTATTTTTAAATCACCAGTTGCTGAATCATTTGGTGTTTTAGTTGACAAAATGGGACACAAGACCGAGATTACCCCGAATCAAATTCAAGATCGAAGAAAAATGGAAAATCTTGAAACTTTAAGTAAAACAACCAAAGAAAGAAGAAAGATGCCTCCAGAATTAGTTAAAGGAGTTTGTAAACTGAAAAATGAACTTATGGTAATACTAGAATCCCAAAAATTACTAAATACTATAACATGAAAAAGTTAAATGCTGAATGCTGAGTGCTATAATCTGAATGCTAAGAGCTAAAAGCGCCGATGGTGCACTCGTTTCGCATCAACTAATCATTCGACAATTAAAGCATCTGCATCTTCATCAGTAGGATCAATTATTTTAAATTTTTCAAAGATTGGAAATTCAGATAAAACCTCAGTTTTACCTAATAAACCACCCATATCTTCGCCGGACATTTTCATATTGGTGAAGCCATCTTCATCAATTAGGGTCCAAACATTCCCCCCCATATCCACAGTAAGAGGAAAGGAGGTAATACTATCACAAACCGGACTCTTCATACGAAAAACGACCGATGAGGTTCCATCCTTTCTACCGCCCTGAAGTTCAATATTCCCATAGATGTAAGGACCTCCCTTGGTTGCGACTAATGATATTATATAATCATCTGGGACCGAGTCACCTATATCCCTTTCTTTCCATAATAATTGAAGATGAATTTCCGAAGGATCAGTCAAATAATCCGAAACAGCAATATCTCTTACATACGTCTCATCAAACAAACACTGTCCTCCCGAACAAGGATAACATATTTGCACCTTACCTAAAGGACCTGGATCGCCTGATTGCGCTCCAGGATCACCAAAAGCTTTATTTGTCATAAAATGCATATAATTCTCACCATTTGCCGCTCGATAGATCGTCGTATCAACTTCGTTTATAAAAGGAGGGCCATCATTATCACCACCCATTGGAAAACTAAATCCTTCTAAAAATCTAACAGTATAACTGTTTGGATCACTATTAAAATCATATTGAACTTTTATTATACCTGTAGGCATATCTTCATCATCCTCATCACCTTCATTATTTGCTTGACCATTATCCCCACTTTGGTTCTTCTCATCAACATCTAAACCTTGAAGTAAACTCATTACTCGACTAAGAGCATCCCAATCAACAAACATTTCTCCTTTTCCAGATGTTTTAGTTTCATCATCTCCAAGATCTTGACCTACCCCTTCATGTATTCCATAGAATGCTTTTTGATCCAGATTCTCATTATCAACTAATCCTTTGAAATGAGGAAACCTCTGGGCTATTTTGCCAATAAAGTCTTTCGGAAAGAATATTATTTGCCATTTTATTTTACCCTCTTCTAAACTATAAATGACTAGTCTGGTAGGTAGATAAAACACATCATCTGCTGGCTTTCCAGTAGGAGTATCCTCATCTCGGGCCATTAAGCCAACTTGCTTGGCCCATTTAACAACTTCAGATTTTTCTGGACACGTAGTCGAACCCTCATCTCCGACCCCAAAAGTTCCGTAACCATCACGAAAATAGATAGGTAATTCTGGATGACTCCTTAAAGGTAGATCATCTCCGTTAATATCCTTTAATATTAGTTTAAAATTACATTTTGCGGGATTAGCGACCATATCAAAAACCATTCCAAATATACTGGCAAATTGAAACAAGTTTTCCACACCACCTCCACCACCGCCATTCTCACTATCAACTAAATTTGCTCCAAAAGTAGATAATCCTAAATTCAGTGCACCGGTAATAGCAAAAATATTTGCGACGGCATCATCGGCATCATCGGCTTCAATTGATATCAAATTTGCCGCATCAGATGATGACGGCATTCCACCTACTGATTTCTCTTGAACATCAGGATTGCTTTTCGCTTCTTCTTCTCCTTCATCCGAATTATTGTTATTTAGCTCATCTGAACTTGTATCGTTATTAAGAGATTCCTCAGTCTCAGTGGTCAGAGATTTCTTTTCTTCTTCATCTTTTAAGTCTTCCTTACAAGAAGGTATCAATTGAACTGCCATTAATAACAAACTTGCAACCATTATAATCCGAAAGATAATCATACTAAGCCTCCTAAATTTTGATTTTCTTTTTTTTAATGATCGGTCAATCATGAATTTTATTTAGAGGAAATATTATTTCAGATAATCTGAAATTTAGATTACCACCTACAAATTCCCATAATTTGGCCTAGACAATCTATCTCCAATTGTGGTAGCTTCCACTGCAAATGCATAGCTGTTTAGTAAATAAAGAAGGGGATTTAGTAAGCAAAGAAAGGGATCATATATGAGAAAAATTGGAATGTTATCTGCCCTGTATACAATACTTCTATTAGTTTTCTTTTCATTAATAAGTTGCGATTCGACTCGTACCAAATCAAAAAATCCAATTAACACAGATGATGATAATGATATACCTAAACCTAGCCTGACTGGTAATCCCAATAATAAAGATCTTACTTTTAACAAACTTAAAAGTATGTATGGAAATATTAAAACAATTGCAGGTACAGGAAAATACCGCGAAAAAGCATATAATGGTTGGAGAGCAAAATTCGAAGGTGCATCAGCAGTTAATGTTGAATTATCTCGACCACATAATGCTCTGGCCGATAGTGAAGATAATATCTACATTGCGGATAAAGATGCTCACGCCATTCGTAAGATTACTCCTAATGGTAAAATTTATACAGTAGCGGGTACAAGCAAAGCAGGTGATGATGGTGACGATCCAGGTCCAGGTAATAAACGCCGACTCAAATTCCCTAATGGAATTTGGGTAAAAGCGGATGGCACTGTTTTTATTCTTGATCTAGGTAATTCTAAAATAAGAAAATTGGACCCCTCCGGTACCATGACGACCTTATTTAAAGATAAGGATAGTATCTTATTTGGACGTGGTTTATGGGTAAGTGAAAACGAAGAGCTGGTATATTATTCTTCAGGTACCAAATTGAAAAAATGGACCGAATCCAACGGTGTTGAAACCTTAGCTTCGGGCTTTGCGGGGTTAGCTAATTTGGCGGTTGATGAGGATGGAAGCATATTATTAACTGATCGAGTTGGAAATCGCGTATATCGTATAACACCAGATGGCCAAAAAACTGTGGTTGCTGGTACAGGTGGAACTAAGGGTGGAGGAGATGGTCAACCCGCTACTAAAACTGCTATATATGAAGTTAGGGGAGTTTGGATTCATCCTGAAGGTGGATACTTTTTGGCAACCCATGCTGGTAGTCAAGTTTGGTACGTTGATCCTGATGGATACATACACTTGTTCCTTAATGGCGCAAAAACTCATGTTCATTCAGGAGATGGAAAACCATACAATTCCCCGGGCTTTAAAATCAGCGAACCTAGATCTATATCAATGGATTTTGAAGGCAACATCATCCTTGCTGAAAATGACTATGGATACATTAGAGTTATTGAAAAACTTTAGAGTTGTTTCTGGATAGATATACGGCGGCAAATTATAGTTGTTGTTAGTAATAAAATGTTGTCCCAAAGAAATATATATCAATGGTCCCTTCCATATCTTGTATTAGTATAGAATTAGATATCAACTGACTCTTGCCCCTTCCTCTTTGCTTAATTGCCCCTAGAAAGATTCCCACCGATTTCGTTTCAATTGAAAAACCAAAGGTAACACCATAATAATTTATATAAGGCAAAGAATTCATTGTTCCTTCTTCAACTTCCGACAGGAAGGTATTATTAGTAAAATATCCACCACGAAGATATAATCTATTCATAATTGACAGTTCGGTACCCACACTCCAATTTAAAGTTGGGTTCCTTTCATAATCTCCCTCATCAGGATATTCATTTTCAGTACCCCAAATATAAGATACATCGGAAGTAATTTTAAAATAAGATCCCATATTAATTAGCATACCTAATACAACCTCTAAGGGATTATCCTCGGCAAAACCTTTTAATTCCCTCTTTGAGACTATGGGATCATTATTGGAACTATCATCACCATCATTGTATCTGATATTGTTAAATATAAAAGTTGTATTATCAGATAGATTATATCCTCTACGGACACTGGCACCCCATTTAAAAGGACCCGTATCAATTTGCAAGCCTATTACCGGCAATAATCCTGTATTTTCGATATTTCTATAAGTGCTGTTGGACATATAAAAACCATTATTCCCCTGAACAAATTGGTAATTCAAAGTAATTGCAGTTCTTAAGTAATAAAATAAGCTGGTTCCAATTCTGACATTATCCCCAAGTTTAATCGACAGTCCACCTCCATACAAGGTCATCGAAGCGTTATTTAATAAATTACGTAGATAAAAATCTGCGTCTATTTTAGGATCATTAATATTTTCCAACATGTTCTGTTCATCTATATTTTCTATTTCAGTGGTAACCAGACTGTATCCGACAGCGAGATTCGAGGTTATTTTTTTACTACCTCCTATAAAAAGAGGAAATAAGCTTCTGGCAGATTGAGAAAAGTCTTCTCCCCCGATTGCTTCTTTGTAACTTAGTTGCTTGATCTGCAAAGCATTTGAAGACATTGACAAAGAATCATTTTTCGCTTGAATCAAACCGGCGGGATTGTAATATAAACCAACAGCATCATCAGCAAGTGCAGTGTAACTACCCCCCATAGAAGCAGCTCTGGCTCCAATCAATTCATCCCGATAATGATATATCTCAGCTTGAAGAATCTTAGGTTTTATAATGATAATTAAGAGAACAACAAGATTTAAGTTATACAAATACAAATTTTTTAAACTTAAAATTACTCTCATATCTCACTGTCTATCGGTTAAATATCTTTTTTCCTGAGTGAATTTTATTGGAAATTTATTATAAATTTTTTGATAGATTGAGAGTAATTTAGAGTAATTTAGAGTAAATTAAAAACTACAAATTTTCTTTCGGGCTTCCTTTAGTTTCTTGTAACATTGGAAATTCTTATTTATTATGCGGTAGTAAAAATTATCTACACATTTAGTAAAACTTTTCTTTTTAGTCTTTTTAGTCTTAATACGACAGCGCTTACACTTTGTCTTCATACTAGCAATTAAGGTAGGGCATGCCGGTTTAATCTTGACCGCTGGAACCCGTTTATTACAGTGTCTTTTAAAGGTTTTTTTCAATCCATCAAGACAGGTATTATTTTTTTCTAAATAACGATAAAATGAATGGTAAAAACATAATTCTCGCCCATCTTTATTCTTATTTTTTTTCCTACATTGCTGACAATTATTTTTAAGAGCGATCCTAATTTTCAGACATTTGGATTTTTTATCTTTATTCAAATCGCAATACTGATTACGAATAGATTGCAGTTCTGCAAAACATCCTGGATAATTTTTTAACATTTGCATATATGAAGTATAAATACATTTAGATTTGTTAACTTTGTCTGGATTTTTTTTAACTTTGCCTGGATTATTTTTACGTTTTTTAGAATTAATTTTAGTTATACCTGAATTATCTTTAAATTTACCCAAACTATTTGATTGCAAACACTTCAAACAATCCTCTTTCAAGTTATTAACACTGCTTTCACAATCATTTGTAGGAACCGGTAACTCCTGCACATTTGCCATTACTGGAAATAAACCAATGACCAGAATTATCAGAATTAAAATTATAATCATGTTCGATGATTTATTAGACACAATCTTTCCCTTTTAAATTATGATGAAACAATAAATAAAAAACTAAAAATCAGAACTTGTTCTGAGTAATTTGTGGATTTAATTTTTCAATCTTTCTTCTTGATTCTTCGTTGTCCTTTAACTCAAACGATATTTCAACTCTTCTGGACTTTTTACAATCATATTTTCCACATATATTAACTTTTTTAGTTTTGGCTGAAATTAGTACAGGTTCTTGATAGCCCTTTCCTTCGACTTCAATCAAATCACCTATATAGCGTTTATTGTGATAATTGCTCAATACTGTTTGCTTAATAAACCGGGAAACTTCTTCAGCTCTTTTTACACTTAGCTTCATATTGTAAGTATAGTATTTACCATAGGTAATACTAGGATCTAATACAATACCTTTAAAAATCGGACTAGCATGGCCAGTAATTTTAACGCTTTTAATCAATTCAGCTATATTGTCATTTTCCAACAATTTACCAAAATAAATTGAAAGGATCTGAGATAATTTTCGCTTGGCTCTTGGTGATAACTTGTGACTATTTGTTTTAAATTTAAAAACTTCATCCATATCCAATGTTACGGTTCCAGTATCTATATCAAAATCAGCATCAACATCAGCTTTAGATAAATCATCTGCAATCTGACTACTAAGTTCTTTATGAAAATCCAGATCAGATTCAGTTTTTGGATCAAATTGATCTTTATGACCTAGATCTTTATGATCTATACGATTTATATTGCCTATATGATTTTTATAAATACCAGTATTGTATGTGTATTCAATCCCGGTAAAAATTCTTAAATCTTCCGCCCCTATACCGGCACCAATTCCGGTACCTACACCAGAAGTAAACTTGAGATTTTGACTAGCCCTGTATGACATGCCAACAAGTGATTCAATTGGAGAGCTGGAACTTCTACCAACAAGACCCTTAAAACTACTAGTTGCACCTACTAGGTTCCACCCAATATCAAGACCTGAAATACCAAGATCTTTATATTGAATACCTAAGCCGTAAATAAATTCATTCTTTAGATAAACTATTTCTTTGGCTCGATCATCATCAATATAAATTTCGTTGGAACGAAACCGCCCACCTAAATTAAGGGATATCCCTAATTTCTTTTGCATTAAATATTGAGTAAGAGCTAATTTACCACCAAAACTATACGCTGCATCACCTAACAAAACTTGGCTATTACCCGTTGGAAAAACAACAAACGGTATTAAACTAAAAATTGTACTGGAAGGAATGTTATGAAATAGCTTAATCTTACTTTCAAATGAGATATCACCTGATCCCAACATTGATCTGCTTTTATAGTCTAATCCATCAACGATAAGATCAGAATCTTGATAAAAGGATAAAGGGACACTTAAACCTAGGTCAAAGTACTCTGATACTCCAAATCCTATGAGATAATTACTGGTAAATACATGATTGGTGATGGATAAAGCTTTATCACCACCCTTTTCAGATAACTGAATGGGATTATTTAAGTAATTCAAATGAATACCCAAATGAAGATATCCGGGTTTAAGCAAATCAGCGTTATTAACAACCAATGTTGATTCTCCATCTACTACTGGAGAATATCTTTGAATATTTATTCCCAATCGACTAGTGGATGATGGCATCTCAGTATTAGTTTGTGATTTCAACACGCTAGAAAAGAATAATCCCCAAGCTAAAACGAAAAACAATACTAAATAACTCTTAATTAATTTAATAAATGTTAATTTTGTTTTAAACATTTCTTACACCTCTTTTACCTAAAATAAAAGTACATGAACAATTTTAAACATGTACCGGTGAAAATAGTTGCAAGTTATATACCAATAATAAGATATATTAGCATCCTGGATAACATACTAATATTTCGATTAAAAATAGAAATATTTTTATTGATAATACTGTTTTAATGGATGAAATTTACAAAATAAGTGACTAAATTATAGACAGATATGAAAAGTGACTAAATTTTTTACAATTAAATTTACTTTGAATTAGATGCAAGATTTGATTTACCATCTTTTGAAGCAGTGTTTATATTTTTCAATGAACTACCACATCCCACCACTTGCAGAAAACACTCAGCAACATATGGCATAGTACGAAGTTTGTTATAAAGAATCCCAATAGGTCTAATAAAAGTATCATCAGCAAAAGGTAATGCAGTAATAAGTCCTCTTCTTACCTCATTAACGACCGTTTTTTCAGGTACAATAGAAATTCCTAGACCAATCTCCACCGCATTTTTAAGGGTATCTATGTTATTATTGGTCATACATACATTTAAGAAGGTATCATGTTTGGCTAAAAATTGTTCTACAGCATTATAGGTTCTAGTAGAGGGTGAGTATGCAACTAGTTTTTCTCCCTTAAGATCACTAACTTTGATAGAAGTCTTTCCATTTATTTTAGGATGGTTTTTAGGAAAGATGGCTACCATATTATCAGTACCTAAAGGAGTAAAATGGATATTTTGAAATTCTCGTGGATAAGCTACAATACCTAGATCTACTTTATTTTGATTCACCAAATCATAGATGGTGTCACTGGCTCGATATTCCAAATGAAGATTAATTAGTGGATATGCTTTAAGAAATTTCTTTAAATAACCCGAAAGATCATAAATTCCAGTACTGTGAACAGTGGCAATTCGTAAATCACCGATAGGTTTACCATACCAGGATTTAGCAATAATTTTAAGCTTTTCAAAAGAGTCAATTATATTTTGCACAATGGGTTCTATCTGACGAGCAGATTCTGTAGGTTCTACACTCTTCTTGGCTCGATCAAATAACTTAACCCCAATTTTTTCTTCCAACATCTTTATCTGCATTGATACAGCTGGTTGAGTACAATTGTTTAATCTGGCTGTTTTTACAAAGCTCTTTTCTCTTAATAAATCATAGAATAGTTTTAATTGAAAGAAATTCATAGGTTACACATCAAATAAAAATTTACACAACAACACCTTATGGCTATGTATATTATAATAAATGATTGTAATCAATGTTTTTTTGGATTTGTTTATAAGAGTTTCCAACTTGACAAACACTACTACTAATACTATCCTCCTATAATTAGGGGGCGATATGGATTCGACAGGGGTGTACAAGTCAAGAAGAGCATGTAAGGGGGCCTCACGTACCCCTTTGAATAATTCGTGGCTCAGTTATAATTGCTGAAGCACCATACGCATTAGCAGCTTAGGCTGCTCGTGACTTACGGGGACATCCACTAACTGTAAGTTGCGCAAATCAGTGGGTTAGTTTGATAGTCTGCTGTTCTAAGATTATCAAGTGAAACTAATAGAACTGGCGCAATCAAAAGCCTGTCTGTTGGCGCTTGATTGTGTGAGATTAAAAAACAGACTAAACATGTAGTCGCTTCTTAGATTTGCATTTTTGGACGCGGGTTCGACTCCCGCCGCCTCCACTCCTTATTTTTCTTTAATTTCAACCGCTTACAAGCTTTAATTGGGGTCGCTGGCGTGGTTCTGGCGTGGATGGTCTTGAAAAATCCACTATAGGTTCTCTTGTTGTACTTGAATGATGTGCGTATCTTTGCGTCATCTCTATCGTAGAGTGGCCCAGGATTTGTTTCAAATCCCAGATGTCGCCACCATTTCTCATATAGTGACTGGCAAAGGTATGCCGCATGTCATGGAAACTTATTTTGGGCACCCTGGCACTCTTGATTAGGTTTTGGAAATGATAGCCAGAAAGCTTTCTGGCCCCTATTCTGTTGCCTGTTCTAGTAACAAACAATGCTTTTTGGATAGAATCTTTTAAGCAATGCTCTTTCAGTACCTTTGAAAGATGCTGACTGATACGAATATGCCTGATGTTGTTAGCTTTACATGGACCGTGTTCTTTTTTCTTATCTAACCACTGTTTGGTTACATGGATTTGATTGGTTATGAAATCAATGTCAGTTTTATTAAGACCGATTATTTCGGTTCCGTCGCTTTAACTTTTCCAGATCAAACTTCCTCATCGCTGACAGTTTTT